>CACBNQ010000040.1 GCA_902540655.1 uncultured Alphaproteobacteria bacterium
AGTGTTAGCTGGTGACTTTATCACATTTGTGGATGACAAGCCCATTCTCGGTTTAACCTTATCTGAAGCCGTGGATATAATGCGTGGTCCTGTCGGTTCATCCGTTAAGTTAACTATCGTTAGAGAAGGTTTAGAAGATCCAATTGAGGTTCTAGTAACAAGAGCGGTAATCAAACTAACAGCGGCAAAGGTAAGAACAGAGAATGACATTGTAATTATGAGAGTAACTACCTTCAATGAACAAACTATTCCAAACCTTGACGAGGGCATAAAAAAGGCAGTTGAAAAATTAGGTGAAGCGGAACCAAAAGGGTTTGTACTTGATTTGAGAAATAACCCAGGAGGTTTGCTGTCTGAAGCCATATCCGTTACAGACCTTTTTTTAGACCAAGGAGAGATTGTGTCAACGAGAGACAGAGAGGGTAAAGGAGAGCGATATAAAGCCTCCAAAGGTGATATTGCAGAAGGAAAACCTCTTGTTATTCTTATCAATGCAGGTTCAGCTTCAGCATCAGAGATTGTTGCAGGAGCCCTTCAGGATCATCGCAGAGCTATTGTTTTGGGAACTAAGAGTTTTGGAAAGGGTTCAGTTCAGTCTGTGCTTCCAATGGGCCAAAGCGGTGGTATTAGACTTACTACGGCGAGATATTATACGCCATCTGGTAGGTCTATTCAGGCACTCGGAGTGACGCCCGATGTCTTCTTAGAGTTTAAAAGAGTTGAAAAGAACGAAGAGGAAAATAGGAAAATGTTTTCAGAAGCTGACCTTGAGGGCGCTCTAACTAATGATAGCTTAACAGAAGCTGAAAAAGAGATGCTGAGAAAAGAAGAGATTAGTTTTCAAAAAACAACCAAGAGAAGAAATAATGATAACCAATTAGCTCATGCGATTGATTTGATAGAAGGGCTATCAGTCTATTCCCTAAAAGAATGATTAATACACTTCCATATCGTTTAGGCGTTGGTTTAGTGATTATAAATGATCAATCAAAAATTTTCACGGGACGCCGCCTCGATAGCACGAAGGCATGGCAAATGCCGCAAGGAGGTATCGACAATAATGAAATTCCTTTAGAAGCAGCCTATAGAGAAATGTTTGAGGAGACAGGTATAGAAAAGTGCAAAGTGTCTCTTCTTAAACAATCTAAGATTTGGTATCGCTATGACCTACCTAAAGAAATACAAGGAAAGTTTTGGGGAGGACGGGATTAAGAGTGAAAAAGCTTAAAAAAAATATAATAATTACCAGATACTTACTCATTGAATTTGACATTGTTAATCTTCTCTTTTCTATATCATTAAATAAAAGGATCTCAGATCAGTTCGCAATGTTGTTTTACTTGAGTTAATCAGATAAATCAAATAATCAATCTCACCACTGAAGAAGTGATTTACCAGTCATTTGGTTAGGCTTGTCTTTCCCCAATAACTCCAATATTGTTGGAGCCACATCTATTAATGAGCCTGAACTTATACTTACTTTTTCCCTATCACTATATAGAACACAAGGAACAGGATTTAGTGTATGGTAGGTATGTGGATTTTCTGTGTCACCAATGTACATTTGTTCGCAGTTTCCATGATCAGAAATTATCAATGCTTCTCCACCAACCGAATCTAAACAAGTACATATTTTGCCCAACATTTCGTCCACAGTTTCAACCGCTTTTTTTGCTGCCTTCAAATTCCCCGTATGTCCTACCATGTCAGGGTTGGCAAAATTCACAATAAGTAAATCGAAAGAATTTCTTTCCAGTGCAGATATTAGAGTATTGCATACTTCTTCTGCTGACATTTGTGGTTTTTGATCATAGCCTTTAACTTGCGGACTTGGTACCAGAGATCTTTCTTCACCCTCATACTCGTGTTCGCTTCCACCATTTAAAAAATACGTTACATGTGGATATTTTTCTGTTTCTGCTATTCGAAATTGCTTAAGACCATTTCGACTTACCCACTCTCCAAGGCCATTCTTTATCTCTTGTTTTTCAAAAAGCACGTTAAATTTTTGCTTGAAATCAGTATCATACTCAATCATACCAAGCGCTTTATTGAACATTTTTCCATTAGAACGTGAAAAACTTATAAAATTCTTATCAGTCAGTGCGTGTAAGATTTGTCTTGCTCGATCAGCTCTAAAATTACAAAAAATCAGACTATCCTCTATCCCTTTTATGCCATTGTATTCGCTAAATATAACCGGCTCTATAAATTCATCTGTTACTCCCTTGTCATAAGAGTCCTGAATAGCTTTTAATGGATCTCGATAATTCTTGCCTATACCATTTGCAATCGCCTCATAGGCTTTCTGTGTTCTATCCCAACGTTTATCTCTATCCATTGAATAATATCGTCCCATAAGTGTTGCAATTGTTACATTCGAGGGAAGTTCGGGGATCAAGTTTTTCAGGTCGATAAAACTAGTTTTTGTTTCAACATCTCTCCCATCAGAAAATAAATGCAAGTTGACCTTTGAACTTTTTTTTGAGGCGACCTTCATTAAACTTTTAAGGTGCCTAGCGTGTCCATGCACACCTCCATCCGAGATCAGTCCAGCAATATGCATTTCACCTCCACTTAACTTTGTATCTGATAGTATTTCTAATAAACCATCATTGTTAATTAAAGCTCCACTAGAAATCGCATCATTTATCCTTGGTAACATACTTTGAATTATTCTTCCCGCACCTATGTGCATGTGGCCAACTTCAGAATTTCCCATTTGATTTTCGGGGAGACCAACTTCTTTACCAAATGTTGTTAAAGTACTATTGGGATAATTTCTGAAAAGCCGGTCTATATTTGGTGTGCTTGCCAAGTATACTGCATTCCCCCTTTTTTTTTCTCTCAATCCAAACCCATCGAGAATACACAAAACAATAGATTTCTTTTTAGCCTTATACATAGAAGGTCAAGCCTTATGGTAAGGGTGTCTATTTATGATACATTTGGCTCTGTAAAGCTGTTCAACCAAGATTAGTCTAGCAATTTTGTGAGGAAAGACCATTTTGGAAAATGCCAAAATCTTTTTAGCTTTTGAGGTGAGTAGTTTTGGAAATCCCTCTGACCCTCCAACAATAAAATTAATCTGATTAATACCCTTCTCTGAGTATGTATTTAAGAATTTTGCAAAACCTTCTGAGTCAAGATGTTCGCCACTTTTATCAAGTAACACCATTGTCTCCTTACCATCCATCATTTGTGACACTTTTGTGTTGAATATTCCTTCGATCTCATTGGACTCTGAGATCTCTAAAGAAGTCAAGAAATCGTTATTAAATTGCTTATTAAACCGTGTCACATAGTCTGATATTAGTTCAAGTTCAGGTCCTTTTTTTATCTTACCATGAGCGAATATAATTATTTTCATCTTTATAAAACTAACTCGAGATCTGAGTGAGGGGGCCTTTCCACATTTTTTCTATCTGGTAATACTCTCTTACCTCTGGTTTGAAGATGTGAACAATCACTGCTCCAAAATCTAGCAAAACCCAATCTGCATTCTCTTTGCCCTCTACTTTGCAGTTTATGCGGAACAAACCTTTAACACCTTCTTGAACCTTCTCAGCTAAAGCAATAACTTGTCTTTTAGAAGATCCTGAAGCAATTAATATTTTTTCAAATTCAGAAAAGCTTTTATCTACTTTAATTTCCGTGATATCGACTGCTTTGTTTTGGTTCAAAGTTTTTTTTATATAGCTAAATAGATCTTTAACAGAGTCCTTATCATCTATTTTGGGCTTTAATCCTTTTTCTCTCTCTTTATTTTTCAGCGCTTTCTCCTTCGGATTCTATGTTATCTAAACTATATTTCTAAATTAAGTACATTATTCAATACAGTTTCAAAGAATTCATTCTCTTTTACTTCGTTAATGTAGTATACGTTCGGTGAACGGTCAGTTACATTCCACCAATCCACGACTGTCATGCCCCTTGTTAATTCTGAATTTACTTCAACCTCAACATTAACTAGCCTTCCTTTATATATTTCTGGATTAAGTAAGTACACTATCACATTAGGATCATGTAAAGGGCCACCTTGACTTCCATATTTTTCTACATCATATCTCTCAAAAAAATCTAAAAGCTTAGCAGCTTGTATAGCACTATTCTTTTCCGACTTACGCAATTTCTCAAGAAAATTTCTTTGGACCAGTGTTTTATGTGTAACGTCTAACGGAAGCATTGTTATCTTCAGTCCACTTTCCAAAACTATTTTTGCTGCTTCTGGGTCCACGTAAATATTGAATTCTGCTGCAGGAGTAATATTTCCACCCTCAAAAAAGCCCCCTCCCATTAATACAATCTCCTCAATGGAATCAGTCAAAACAGAGTCTTTTTTGAGTGCTTTTGCTACATTTGTCAGCGGACCAAGAGCACAAATAGTAATTTTTTCATCTCTATATTTTTGTGTGCACTCAATTATAAAATCCACTGCATCTGTGGGCTCAAGTTCTTTTTTTTTAACTGATAGATCGGTTCCATCAAGTCCTGTTTTGCCATGCACATGCTCAGCAGTTATTAATTTTCTTTTCAGCGGAGCTGGACTGCCCCTAAATACCGGGACACTAAAAAAACCGCTTAGTTCACATATTTTAAGTGCATTTACAGAAGTCAAGTCTAGGGGCACATTCCCTGCCACACACGTAACGCCCAAGACATTTAAATCTTTCTTCGCACCAAAAGCGGTCATCATTGCTAACGCGTCATCTTGACCAGGATCGGTATCAATTATTATTTTTCTCAAATCAATTATTCCAAACTGCAGACAATTTCCCCTAGGATCTTACTTCCTTTTCATATTTATCAGCAACTTGCTTGGCTAAATCGCCGACCTCGAAATTAAATCGATCTATTTGTCCAACCGGTGTTACCTCGGCTGCCGTCCCGGTTAACCAGCACTGCTCAAAACCTTCCAACTCAGAAAGTTCGATGTGTCTCTCAATAACTTCGATCCCAGCCTTTTCGAGAATTCCAATGACTGTTTGTCTAGTGATCCCATTTAAAAAGCAATCTGGCTTCGGAGTGTGTACTGTATTGTCTTTTACAAAAAATACATTTGCACCCGTTGCTTCTGCTACGTAACCTCTATAGTCCAACATTAACGAGTCAGAGCACCCTTTTGCCTCCGCTGCATGCTTCGACATTGTACATATCATGTACAGTCCAGACGCTTTTGCAAAGCAAGGTATTGTCTCAGGACTTGGCCTTTTCCAATCTGAAATATCAAGCTTTGCGCCTTTCATTTTGGCGTCTCCATAATAAGCTCCCCATTCCCATGATGCAACTGCGACCCTAACAGGGTTTCTAGAAGATGCTACACCCATATCGGGACCGGACCCCCGCCATGCCACAGCCCGTACATAAGCATCTTTTTGTTGATTTGCGTTAAGAACTTGGCTTTTGGCTATTTCAAGTTCATCAGCACTGTAAGGGACTTCCATATCGACATATTCTGCAGACTTTCTCAACCTAACTGAATGCTCGTAACTTTTATATATTTTGCCCCCGTAAGCCCTTTCACCTTCAAATACAGATGAACCATAATGAAGGGCATGAGTTAGCAAGTGGAATTTCGCTTCTTGCCATTCCACTAGCTCCCCATCAATCCAAATTTTTCCCTTTAAATTTTCATAAGAATCAACCATTGAAAGTTACCTCACTATTTTACTTAACACTGCATACCGAAATTTTCTTAACTTTTCCAGAATTTGATTCTGGGGCGATGAAAACTTTTCTATGCATTCAGTATATTATAGTGATATTGGTAAAAAGATAAAGATACTCCGAGGGAAATGAAGGAGGATTAATATGCCTCGAAACAAATCACATTTATTGCTCGTTGATGATGATAAACGTATTTTATCCTTACTCAGTGCTTATCTGAGCAAAAATGAGTTTCTAATATCAAGTGCAAGGAATTCTACAGAGGCTAGATGTCTTTTAGATTACTTCGAATTTGATTTATTGGTAATAGACATAATGATGCCAGGAGAAAGTGGCCTAGATTTGTTAGAGAGCATTAGGAAACAAAAAAGTGTCCCAGCTATTTTTCTATCGGCAAAAGGAGAGTCCAAAGACAAAATTTCTGGTCTAGAAATAGGTGCCGATGATTATCTGTCAAAACCCTTTGAGCCAAAAGAACTCTTGCTTAGATTGGAAAGATTGTTGATAAGAAATGAAAGGGAAAGTTCCAAGAGGTCTGGAAAGAGTATTGAGATTGGAAATAAAATCTTTGACTTGCAAAGACTAGAACTCTACCACGAAAACTATTTAATAAAGCTAACGAACCTTGAAGCTAGCCTATTAAATTTATTTGCGCTTAATCCCGAAATAATAATTAGTAGGGAAATGGTCATCAATGGCTTAGATCTAAGTCAAGGGAGACAAGATCTTAATGAAAGAAATGTTGATGTACAAATTACAAGACTACGGAAAAAAATAGAACCAGACCCAACAAACCCACGGCATCTAAAGACCATTAGAGGCAGAGGCTATCGCTTTTTTCCGTAAATCAATATCATTTACCTATACTGGCTCCCCAAATATGCTCGGCAAACACATACCCGCGAATATTTTTTATTCGAATGAAACACCATAAACCCTCACATTTGATTAACTTTCCAATCACTTCTCTTTTCAAAATTGCTTTACCTAAAGAATCAAAACCTGCTTTGTTTCTTAAAAGAGTTTCTTCCTTGTTTACAATAATATATCTTGATCCCGAGAGTAGATCTTTATATATCCAGCCTGTATAGCCCTCAAAATCAGTTACTTTTCTCCAGTGACCAAACTCACTCACAATCATAACTGGCAAATGTTTTCTTTGGTAAACCCAATCAATTTTATAATCAAAACTGGGCCCTCTTCTCAAATTTACTTTATTGCCTTTCAGAGATACAAACCTAGGTAGTGGAAGTCCTGTTTTTTTGCTAATTGTAGACGCGCTACTTGCAGACATAACGTTAACTACGAGAAATAAATTAATTAATAGTATTATAAGAAATCTTTTTGAAAACGCTTTGATATTAGATAATATATCTCTATTAATTGTTATACACATAATAAATAAATACCAAAAAAGATCACATAATCAACAGCAATGAAAAAACCCAAAGTTATAATTACGAGGAGGTTACAAGACCGGGTCGAGAAGAGGATGAAAGAGCTGTTCAATGTTGATCTCTCTGGTGCAGAATATCCTATAAGTAAGCAAGAACTATTATCAGCTGTAAAAGATGCAGAAATTCTTGTGCCCACTATTGGTGATAAAATAGACGCTAGTATTTTGAGTGCAGCAAGTTCCAAACTAAAGCTAATTGCAAATTATGGAGCAGGCTATGATCATATTGATGTAAAAACTGCTTTACAAAGAGGTATCATTGTTACAAACACCCCTAGTGTTTTAACTACTGACACAGCTGATATGACAATGGCGCTGATTTTGGCAATTCCTAGAAAATTAAGAGAAGGTCACGAAGAGATGCAGTCTGGCAACTGGAGAGGCTGGAGCCCATCCGCGATGATTGGAATGAGGATTACAGGAAAAAAACTGGGGATTCTAGGAATGGGTAGAATTGGCCAGGCAATTGCAAAAAGAGCAAGAGCTTTTGATCTAAATATAAACTACCATAACAGGAGACGCCTACACAAAAACATTGAAAAAAGCTTATCAGCAACATACTGGGAAAATTTAGAAGAAATGCTTTCAGCTGTTGATATTTTAGTTGTTAGCGCCTCACTAAATTCATCTTCTTTATATTTGCTAAATGCGAAATGTCTTGGGAAAATGAAGCGCAGCGCATATTTAGTAAATATCTCGAGAGGAGAGATCATAGATCAGAAAGCTTTAGTAAGACAACTGAAAGATGGACGATTGGGAGGTGCTGGACTAGATGTTTATGATAGCGAAGAAGTAATAGGTTCTGACTTTAAAAGTTTGAAAAACGTTTTCCTTTTGCCTCATATGGGTTCTTCGACATTAGAAGGAAGAATCGAGATGGGAGAAAAAGTGATAATTAATATAAAAACATATTTGGATGGTCACCGCCCTCCTGATCAAATAGTGCCAAGTATGCTGTAACTAAACGACGTTTAGACACGCACTACATTTTTCGCTTTTTTTTGTATATAAAATCTCTGTCGCTCCGTTTAGAGCATCACAAATTAGAAGCTTGTTTGTTAGCAGTTGCCCTGTGTCGCATATGAGCTTAATTGTCTCTGCTACCATGAGGGTTCCGACCAAAGAGGTCGTTACGCCCAGAACACCCTCTGAGCTACAATCAAAAAAAGAAGACCTTGTTTTGGAACTTGAAAAGACGCAGTCAAAGCACGCACTATTCTTATAAACAAACAAACTCACAAGACCTTCCCAACCAGATACCCCTCCAAATATGAGAGGTTTACGTTCCTCAACACAGTGCTTATTAATGAGTTTTCTAGTCTCAAAATTGTCAGTACCATCCAAAACTACATCGTATTCACGAATTATTTTTGTAGTGTCGTCTCCACTAAAAAAAAAGTTATACTCAGCTATTTCAACATTTTTATTCAGTTTTTTGACAAAATTTGATGCAACACTAACTTTATTTTTTCCAATATCTTCATAGCTATAAATTGTCTGCCTCTGTAAATTGGATAGTGCGACAGTATCTTGATCAACTAAACCAATTTTACCAATTCCTGCAGCCGCTAAATGTTGAATAACAGTGGAGCCTATTCCCCCTAAACCAATAAGCAGTACCTTAGCTTGTCCCAATTTTTTCTGGCCTTGACCACCAATATTCTTTATAAGAATATGTCTTTTATAGCGTTCAAAATATTCATTATCTATTTGACTATCCATTTTATAAATTCTCAACAATTTAACTCTATATGAAATTTGCCTGAAAATAACAAAGTTTATTTCAATCATACCAAATGAAAAATACTAACCTGAAAATTCCTCGACTATTTTTTTACAAATTAGCTTCGCGATTCCTTCTTTACTCTGTCTCTCAAATTTGACTTCTTCGTTTTTTTTTATTATAAAAACTTCATTCTCTCCACCACCCATATTATTAGTATCAGCAGTTACTTTATTAGCCACAATCCAATCACATCCTTTATTTTTCAACTTCGATCTAGCATTAGTTAACAAATCATTAGTCTCAGCTGCGAAGCCAATAACAAGATTGGGCCTATTTTTCGCGACGCATATGTTTTTTAGAATATCTGGATTCTCTACTAATTCCAAAAATTGTGGTTTGCCTATCGAGCTTTTCTTTATTTTTGTTTTTGCTTTCTCTTTTGGTCGCCAATCGCTAACTGCTGCTGCACATATTGCAATATCAAATGGTCCCATTTCAATAACCGCGTCATTCATCTGCACAGCACTTTCTACTCTGACAACATTACTTAAGCCAACAAGCTCCAGATTCACCGGACCTATTACCAACGTAACGTCCGCTTCAAGCTTCTGAAGACACTTTGCAATTTCGACTCCCTGTTTACCAGAGCTTCTATTTCCGATGAACCTTATATCATCTAAGTATTCATGAGTAGGGCCAGCTGTAACTAGAATTTTTTTTGATTTCAACACTTATTACTAATTCGTAACTAAGGATTGAAAAATTTGTTGTGGTTCCATCATTCGACCCATGCCAAACTCGCCACAGGCCATTTCACCTTCAGTAGGACCCAAAAATTCGTATCCATGTGATATCAGAGTATCAATATTTTTTTGAAATAATTTATTTTCCCACATTCTAACATTCATTGAGGGCACAAAAACTGTCTGCTTAATAGTTGCCATCAAGAGTGTTTGTGCAAGATCAGCTGCTAGTCCATTTGCGACGGACGAAATGATGTTTGCGGTTGCTGGAGCGACCAAAACTAAATCGGGCCATCTTGCTAATTCTATATGACCCATTTTCATTTCTTGTTCGCGGTCTTCAAGGCTTGTTCTCAACGGGTTACCTGACAGGTATTCTACAGACGCGGACGTGATAAACGTCATTGCGTTCTCAGTAGCGACACACTTTACCTGCTTACCAGCTTTTTTAAAAAGCCTTATTAACTCTAACGACTTATAGGCGGCTATTCCTCCTGATATTACTAATAATATTTTTTCCATCTTCTCACGCTTCCACATATTAAAACTACGTTAAGCGGAAAATGTTTAGTATTCAATCTTTAGTAATTAAATAATTGATGCAGATCTAATACCTTTGCGAGCTTCGAAGTGCTTTCTAAGCTTCTTTAAAGCCTCAGCTTCCAATTGTCTCACTCTCTCTTTGGATACCCCGAGTTCACCACCGATAGAGTCTAACGTCCTAGGTTTATCTCGAAGTTTACGCTCTACAACAATAGTTTTTTCCCTCTCATTTAAAGTTTCTATAGCTTCCGCTATCCAAGATCTAACTGTTCCATCATCTTTATTTTTTTCGACTCTGTGAGCTCCATAAGAGTTTTCATCTTCAATCGTCTCAATCCACTCTCTACCTTCTTCTCCTTGTTGGAGTGAGTTTAGAGAGAAGTCACCACCCGATAACCTTGTATCCATCATTTCTACATCTCTAAGAGATACTCCCATCTTTTCCGCGACCATTTTGTTCAGAGAGCCATAATCCACTGAGGCACCCGAGCCATCGAACTCCCGTTCTATCTGAGATCTTACACGCTTTAGGTTGAAGAAAAGGGATTTTTGGGAGGCTGTTGAGCCCGTCCTTACCAAGGACCAATTTCTGAGTACGAAGTCTTGTATAGAAGCTTTAATCCACCAAGTAGCGTAGGTGGAGAAACGTACACCCCTCTCGGGATCAAATTTTTCTGCCGCTTTCATCAACCCTATCCCTGCTTCTTGAATTAATTCACTAGTGTCCACACCATACTTTACATATTTTGATGCCATGGAAATCGCTAATCTCATGTATGCGTTCACTAGTCTGTGCAGTGATTTCTCGCATCCTTGTCGATGCCAGTTTCTGGCTAGTTCAAGTTCTACATCCGGTTCTAACATCTCAGCTTTCATTGCCTTAGAGGTTAGAGATTGATAGCTTTTTTGCGAATTAGTCATAATTATACCCTTTCATGGTGGTACCATAGAGGTAACTTCACTATTTTTGAATAGCACAGGATGCATATCATTCATGCTTTTTTAGCATATCGGCTACTTTTCATGAGTTTTAATAGCCCGCAATAGCACCCCCTACCATGTCAAGGTCAGCACCCAAACCGCTTATTGCTCCACCAACAGTACCGCAGCTAGGCAGACATAGAATGGTAAAAAATAAAGCACATAACACTAGTTTTTTCATTATTTACTCCCATTTTTGTTTAAATAAATTTGATTTTTTTTGAGTCTTCGTCATCTAATATTTTTTCAACCCCAGACGAATCTGTTTTATCTCCAGTGTCTAATTGCGATAATTCTTCAAACTCAAAACGCTCGATGTTAAATACCCGCTTTGATGCTTTTTTTGCTGAAATTTTTATTTCGTCAACATCTTTTGATGCTAACGAGAAATGTTTATCCAAATTAATAATTCGTCCCTCCAATCGCAGCATATCTTTGTACAGCAAGTCTAACTCCGCTCTAATGCGACTAGAGTGACGACGCAATCTCTCGTCTTTCAAAATAGCCCTCATAGTATTTAATGTTGCCATCAAAGTAGTCGGTGAAACAATCCAAACACGTGACTCAAATCCTTCATTTACCAAATTTGAAAAATTTGCGTGAAGCTCGGCATAAATTGCCTCAGAGGGTAAAAACAGTATTGCTCCATCTGCAGTCTCTCCTTCAATAATATACTTTTCAGAAATGTCTTTTATGTGAGTTTTTATTGAGCTCTGAAATAACTGAATATTTTTGCTTTTATCAACTTCGTTTGTGCTTGATATCATAGCTTTGTATGCCTCTAGAGGGAACTTACTATCAATAACTATGTTACCTTGAGGTTCCGGAAGGTAAATTATGCAATCAGCTCGTTTACCGTTAGACAAAGTAAATTGAAAATCATAAGCATCTGACGGCAGAGCTTTGCTCACAATTTCCTTTAGCTGGATTTCACCAAAAACACCTCTAGCCTGTTTATTGGAAAGAATTTCCTGCAAGCCCAAAACCTCACCTGACAATTTTTCTATGTTTGTTTGTGCTTTATCTATAGTTTGCAATCTCTGCTGTAACTCCCCTAAAGTCTGCGCAGTTTTTACAGAACTTCCCGACAATGAGGAGGATATTGATTTCTGTATCTCCTCTAATCGACTCTCAACGTGTTTTATAATCGCTGCCTGCGACGTAGTTTGTGTATCTGTAATCACCTTTATACTTCCTACAATCTGCTGTTGGTTCACCGATAAATCTCTCAAAGTTTCTTTAAGGGCTTCACTGTTTTCCTGCCCATCCTTATCTGAAGATCGAAACTGCCTAAATACTAACAATCCTGCTACAAAAAATAGAACGCTTGATAATGCAATAAAATATAGTGGATCAATACCACTCATTACGATCGACCAAATAATTTATTTATTTTCTCTAAGTCTAATTTTAAATAGGTAGGTCTGCCATGGTTACATTGATCACTATTTGGCGTATTTTCCATTTCTCTCAGTAGAGTATCCATTTCCTCGTATTTAAGTATTCTGCCAGACCTTACTGACCCATGACACGCCATACTAGAGAAAACTTTATCAATTTTGTTTTCTAAACTCTCAGGAGAATCAAAATTTTCCAAATCATCGAAGAGATCGATAAGCAATGTTTTTGGGCAAATATCGCCTAACACTGCAGGTATTCCTCTTATACATATCGATGCTGGCCCAAACCTCTCTATTTCTAAACCTAATTGCTTCATAATGCTCTTTTTTTCAATAATGGCATCCACTTCAACACTAGTGAATTCTACTATTTCAGGAACTAATAACTCTTGGATAGCTATCCCTTGATCGTATTTCTGTGCCTTGAGTTTTTCGTACAGAATTCTTTCATGTGCTGCATGCTGATCAACTATAACTAACTCGTTATCATTCTGTGCAACTATAAAATTCTTAAATAAGTGTGCTTTAGGTGTACCTAGTCGACCATTCTCGGGGCTTTGCGCATATTTAATCTTGTGAGTAATATCATCGTTTGGATTAACTCTAGTAGTCAAATCCAGAGTTTCTCCAAGATCAAGGCTTTCTCTCCTGTCACTAGAAAAATCAATTCTCTGATGATTTTTAAAACTCGAATCTTTTCTGAAATAAGAGTAAGCCTGTTTGCTTAAGTGGCTTCTTCCATTAAATCTCTCGACATCCAGACTATTGCGTACTGCAGTTTTAAGACATGTTCTAATAAGATCAAGTTTTTTGAACTTGATTTCCATTTTTGAAGGGTGGACATTTACATCTATTTCCTCACTCGGAACATTGAGAAAAAGTATCGCAGAGGGGAAACCGCTCTTTTCCAATAGATCCCCATACGCCAACCTTATAAAGCTAAGCAGGGACCGGTCTCTTACAAACCGCCCATTTACAAAAAAATAGCAACCATTAGCTTTTCCAGAGATAAAAGTGGGAGAACCGATATAACCTGTAATCTTTACACCTTCACTTTCGTAGTCGACTTGCTTGGAGTTGTCCATGAATGAATTTTTAAGCACCTCTTGTATTCTTTTGCTCAACCCATTAGAGCCGGTGGATTTTTCCAGCCGTAGAATTTCTCTTGGGTTTCCTGCATCTTTAATTTCTAAAAGCCTAAAGCTAATCTCTGGGTGTGATAATGCTAATTTCTTCACAACCTCTAAAATGGAAATTCCTTCTGCTCGATCGGATTTTAAAAATTTTAATCGAGCGGGAATAGATTTAAAAAGGTTTTTAATTTCTATAAGAGTACCTTCGAGATACTGCGAGGGCTTAATCTGTTTTAATTCTCCATATCTACTGGACATCTCAAACGTCTCACTCGCTTCGATAAACTTTGATTTTATTGTTAACTCAGAGACTGACCCGATGGAAGCAAGCGCTTCTCCCCTGAACCCCAGACTATTTATGGTTATCAGATCACCAATTGTACTTATTTTAGAGGTTGCATGCCTTGATACAGCTAATGACAAGTCCTCTTTATTAATTCCATAGCCATTATCTTTTACGCTCAAAAAAGACTTTCCACCATTTGAATAAACTATTTCTATTAAGTTTGCGCCGGCGTCTATTGAGTTTTCTACTAACTCTTTCAAAGCTGAACTAGGTCTTTCAATAACTTCACCAGCAGCGATTTGGTTGCTGGTACGAATATCGAGTTGCCGTATCCGACTCGGCTGTAAACTTTTAGAAGATAACCCGAGATTCTCTAGGTTCATATGTTTTTATCCACAATATTTAGTATGTTATAAAAATAGCATACAATTATTAGTACATCAAAGAAGATTCCGCAACCAATCTAGTTATGTTTCTCGTCGTACTTGAAAATTAATAGCCCTATTAGCCCAATAAATATAAATACGTCGGCTAGATTAAAAGAATAAGGGTTCCTAATTCCGCAGCAGGTAACATTTATGAAATCAGCAACCGCTCCATGTAGAAGTCTATCTATCGCATTACCCAAGGCACCTCCAATAACTAAGGACGCTAGTATTTGAATTAGAAGACTTGTCGAATTTCTTAACCAGATAAATAACACTGTAGAAATAGCAATCGAAATCCCAGTCAAAATGTACGCTTGAACAGTACTATCACCCTCGAAAAGACCAAAATTTATACCCTTGTTCCAGGCCATGTAAAAATTCATAAACTGGTTGTTAAGGTTTAGATAGAGTTTTTGTTTCAATTCCAAATAGAAAACCACAAACCATTTAGACACTTGGTCTAAAGCCAGGAAGACAAATGAAAACAATAGAATTTTGTACATTCTTATATTGATAACGCTCTGCTGTAACAAAGGCCACAAATAAAAATTAAATGTCAGAAAAGCAGCTTTTTATCCTTGAATAGAAACGAATAGCATTGTAACCCTTTACGTGGACAGGTGGCCGAGTGGTTTAAGGCGCTCCCCTGCTAAGGGAGTGAGGGGGAAACTCCTCCGTGGGTTCGAATCCCATCCTGTCCGCCACAAATTAATCATAAATAATTGATTTATATATTTATTATATTGTAATTTTGTCTGCAGGGATTTTAATAGGTCTTGGATTAGGTGTCTTGTTTATGGGGCTAAGTTATCTGTCGTCGTCTACAAAGAACCTCGAAAAACGAGGCTGGATATTTTTGGTTATTGGCTTTGCGAGCTTTTTTACTCTCAATACAATGTGCTCCGCTGGATTGTAATCTATTGCTCAATTTTGTGGATTGTATCACCAACTAATCAGACGAGATCAATCATAGTCAAACCTCTCGACCTTCTTGGAGCAATTGATTTTGGTCACATAATTTTTAAAAATGCATAAGTAATATTTTTAAATTGAATTCCTTACATTTTGCTTGAAAAATTATTTAAACTATTGCGATCTTGTAGTTTAAAAAAATTTTACGTAGAAGGTAAACATGGATAAAATCAAAAGATTACGCGATAAAATGGAGGAACAAGAGGTCGATTTAATAGTTTTAGCGCCCGGTGCAAATCTCAATTGGCTCATTGGAGTGAACCCGCATGCGGATGAGCGCCCACTTTTATTTTTTCTAACCCTCTCCGATTCTGCTTTTTTAATGCCTGAACTTGAGGCAAAAAGTGCAAGACAACATACTGATATTGAATTTTATAAATGGTCAGA
>CACBNQ010000041.1 GCA_902540655.1 uncultured Alphaproteobacteria bacterium
TGGATTTAAATTTACTCTCCATCTAACAATTAAAAATCAAAAGCTACTATAATTTCAACAACTTTATTTTTTTATTTTCTTACTTTTTTTTCAAAGAGAGCTCAATACTTTAGATATCCGTAATTATTTTTCTTAATAGGCACTGATAGCATTGCAGAAGTTAAACATTTCAAATAAAATCGTATGGAGTCAAAAATGATATTTATTCGTTATACATTGATAATATTAATTTTGTTACTGTGTATAGTGTATGGCTCATATGTCTATTTCGAATGGGGATCAGCAAAGGAATTTCAAAAGCATGTTGATTGGCTCTTTTGGGCTTGTGTGAAGATACTGCAAGATTGGGGGAAGTGGACAGGTCTTGGCTACAATCTTTTAAACATTATTATATTTATAATTCTTCAGCCGCTACTCATTGTAATTTTCTTCCTTCTTTGGAGAATTGAGGTATCAAAGAGAAAAAGACGAGATGGTTTCTAATTTTAAAAACTTAAGTCCGTTCAATGCAGCACAATCTTTAGCTTGGATAAAGCTCAGTCGAATATTAACCGTTCTTATCGTAGCTTTGAGTATAATGTGCTTTGGCTTTGCTTCATATGCTGCCGAAGAACTGTATTCAGTAAAACTGAAAAGGTCCGCAGAAGGTGGGGAGTGGTTCTTTGTTGATGCAGATTGTCTGGACAAAATTTAATGTCCCGATTGTATCCAACTATGCATTCACAAATAAAGTTTCCAAATATCTTTTCGCTAATTGTTGAGTAAAAAAATGTTCACCTTGTGAATTGAAAAATTTTTAAGTAGATCAGTTCAATTTAATTCAAGTTAAAGCGCCACATTACTAATCTCATTTTTTTACACACACTTTATACTTTCTATCACACCTAAAACCTATCGGACAATCTGAACTATATAAACAATCTCCATCATCGTAATTGATCCCGACATTTCCTCTATTAGAAGTCGTGGGCTTTGACATTCCATACTTATCTACAGGCTTCATACACTGTCCAGATGAACTATATTTTGCTTTAATGCATTTATATCCCATTCTACAACCATAGTCTGAGAAGCATTTGTTATCATTATTGGAGGAGTCTGACAAATTAGCAGTGCTTCCACTACTCCGATGGCTACTACTGTTTCTACTCGAGTCAGCATCTAGAGCTCCATTCATGCAAGCTGCTGCATCAGGGGTCGTTGAACAAAGAGCACCAATTAACAAATATTTAGCAGGAGAGTTCGAGCCACCACTATTACAAGAAAAAAGAAACATTCCTAGCATTACAAAAATAACAATCTTGCCTGCCATTAAATTCTTAAAATCAATCAAAATAACCTAGCCTTTTTAAAATTCATTAGTCAAAAGCAAAATGTCCGGTGACTTGTGTACGTCTACATTTGAATATACAAGATTATATCAGGAGTCCCAAATAGTTATGTGGGGGTGCCCCGGGGGTGTGGATCAAATGACGGCGAATTCAGTGTAATATATTCGTTATGTAGCACTATAGCCTGTGCCACCACAGTGCCACCAGATAAGCAAAATACTTAGCCCTCTAAAGCGTTTATTTTATAAGTTATTGATTTTGTGGTGCCCCCAGAGAGACTCGAACTCCCGACCCACTGATTACAAATCAGTTGCTCTACCAGCTGAGCTATAGAGGCACGCCATGAAGGTAGAAACATTTTTGTAGTTTTGCAATAAATTTTTAATTAAGAGAATCTATTTATATATTTTTTACAAATTTTCAGTTAATACATTTTTACAATGTCTTTGATTTTAGTTAGTTTGGGCGTTTTTCTTTGCTTTTTTGGTCTAACAGGATTTGCTGTGGTAATATATTTTGGCTTTCAAGCTCGCAAGCGGACCAAAATAAATGACAAAGACATCAAAAAAACTACCTTCGAGCGGCTAATAATTGTAAATTATCTTGCTATTTGTTTGTCGGCTTTCGGCCTAATTGTCATAATCCTAGGGATACTGTTGAGCTAAAAGCATCCGCTCTACGGTTTCTTTGATCAATTCGAGGCATTCGGGTGTTGAGAACCTATGGTCTATACCTTTAATAATTTGAAGTTGCATATCAACACTACTTAGGCTTTTCAACATGTCGATACCAGTAGAAAGAGGTACATCTTCATCCAGAGATCCATGAAAAAGTCTTACTGGGCAGTCAACGCATTGATTCTTTGTCAAAATTAAGTGTTGGTTTCCATCTTCTATTAATTTTTGAGTAATCACGAGGGGTTGTTCAAAATACACTGAGTCAAAAGAAAGCTTTCCTGTAGTTTTAAGCTCTTCTCTTTGATCTTCCGAAAGATTATTGATAGCATATTTGGCTGTAAAGTCAGGAGCAGCCGCAACGCCTATTATGCCTGCAACCTTTTGAGGGTATAGCTTTGCAAATAATAGAGCTATCCATCCTCCGAGCGAAGATCCAACCAAAATCTGAGGACCCGACGTAAGTGAAAAAATAATACTTTTAGTGTCTTCAAGCCAATCTGAAATTGATGATTCTTCAAAAATTCCTGACGAAGCCCCATGACCTCTATAGTCAAACCTTAGAAAGTCTCTTTTATTTTTTTCAGCCCATTGAGAGAGAAAAATAGCTTTTGTTCCTTCTTTATCGGATTTCAAACCACTCAAAAATACAACACCTGGCAAATTTTTTATGTTTTTATCACCATTAACTTGTGAAAAAGCTAGTTTTTGTCCATCATCAGTTATATGAAAGTTTGTTTCAGCCATATCCCCGCTCTATTTTTGACCATGACACCGAACAGATAATTGCACAGACATGAACATTCTTCAACTTTTAACCAGCCTAAATGATGACATTTCAGTCAGAGCAATTGCGGCTTACTCTAAGATTTTGAAAGATAACGGGTATAATTCATATGTATTTGCTCCTCTTGGCAGAGAATTATCATACTTTAAGCGATGGGGTGCTGAAATTGTTGAACATAGTGGTTCTTCAGAAGATATCATTTACTCGAAATCAACCATTAAGAAAATTTGTGAAGTAGTATCCTCAAAATCTATTGTTACGTTACATGTATACGATGTAGCGGGATATAAAGCCGCATTGCAGATTAATAAAACTTGCTCTACTAAAATAATAAAGTCTATGCTCTCCAAACCATCAGAGCAAACTGTAATGGGCAGGTTAAATAAGACCATATTTGGAGAATTTGTTCCACAAGCTACCACATTAGTGCCCAGCAAAACAATTTACCAAGAACTTCTAACCAAATATTCCAGAAAAAACATAGGTTTGTTTTATGTACCAGTACCGGTTGATTTAACAATCTATGATGAAAAGAAGATCAGCCAAGAAAGAACTATTTCTTTAGCAACCCAATGGGGAATGCTTGAGAAGCCCAGACATATAATTTTTGCAAAAGCATATTTTAATTCAAATAAATGGCAAAATCAGATAATTAAGCTATCTGGCAATCTAGAGAAACTACCAGAAAACATAAGGCCATATATTGTCGTTCTGAAAACTAAAGTAAATAAGAAGCAACTGGCTGAATTTGAGGAAAAATACCTTAAAAACAGAAATAGTGTTTTGTGTCTAATGGATCACATAGCTGACTTAGAAGCTAGCCTCAAGCTTTCATCCATTTATCTAGAACTAAATCCTCAAAAACAATACTATTCTTTAGATCTATTAAATGCATTGGCTATGGGTAACGCAGTAGTTAGTTGGGAAAACGATGTAAATAAAGAACTTTTACCCAACGAATATCATAATTACCTGGCTGGAAATGGTGATATAAATAAACTTACGCAAACTTTGACAAAGCTACTTCAAATGAACGCGCAAGAAAGGAATTTTACTAGACGAACAAGCCGTAATTATGTATTAAACAATTTCAACATTAAAAATATGGAAGAGCTATTAATTTATGCGTACAGTACTTTATCTTTTAGAAAAGCAAGTTAAAGAAGCATAGAGTGAGTTTAAATCTGACCGAAGACAATAAAATAGCTATTGAACTCTCTGACGGTTCCTCAAGAAGGTATCCTACTGGAATAACGGGTTTTGAAATCGCAAAAGACATTTCATTATCTCTTGCTAAGAGGTCGATAGCATGCACTGTTAATGGTAATTTGACTGACCTGTCGACAAAGCTTACAACTGATTGCTCCCTTACAATTCACACTCTTAAAGATACAGAAATAGCGCTTGAATTAATCCGACATGATTGTGCCCATATTTTAGCCAGAGCTGTTCAAGAAATATGGCCAGATGTGAAAGTGACTATAGGTCCGGTAATTCAAGATGGCTTCTTCTATGATTTTGATAAAGAGGAGCCGTTTTCTGAAAATGATATAGACAAAATCGAAGCTCTAATGAGATCAATAATTGAAAAGAAAGATGCAGTAAAAAAAGAGACATGGGATCGTGATAGAGCCTTGAATTTTTATAAAGAAAAAAATGAGCCTTATAAGGTTGAACTAATTAAAGATATTCCAGTCGACGAAGATATAAAAATGTACTGGCATGGAGATTGGCAAGACCTTTGTAGGGGGCCTCATTTATTGCACACAGGCCAAGTGCCTGCTGACTCTTTTAAGCTTACCAGAGTTGCAGGTGCGTACTGGAAGGGTAATAGTAAAAATAAAATGCTTCAGCGAATTTACGGAGTAGCTTTTAGAAGTAAAGAGGAATTAAAGAAATATTTTTTAAGACTAGAAGAAGCCGAAAGACGAGACCATAGAAAACTCGGAAAAGATATGGAGTTATTTCACCTACAAGAGGAGGCTACTGGAAGTATTTTTTGGCATCCAAACGGTTGGAAACTCTACTCCATATTACAAGAATATATGAGTAGAAAACTTGAAAATAATGGATACTCAGAGGTAAAAACACCGCAAATTGTAGATCGAAGCCTTTGGGAAAAATCAGGCCATTGGGATAAATTTAGGGAAAATATGTTTATTGTGGAGGTAGATGAGCAGGAAAAAGCACCTAGAATAAATGCGCTAAAGCCAATGAACTGTCCTTGCCACGTTCAAATTTATAATCAGGGTATAAAATCTTATAGGGATCTGCCCTTAAGAATGGCTGAGTTTGGTGCTTGCCACAGGAATGAGCCATCTGGTGCATTACACGGTCTTATGAGGGTAAGAGCTTTTTTGCAAGATGATGCCCACATTTTTTGTACTGAACAGCAAATAGAAAGTGAGACAAAAAAATTTATAGAACTTTTATCCGTCGTTTATAAGGAACTGGGATTCACAGAGTTTAGAGTAAAATTTTCAGATAGACCAGATAATCGTGCTGGTAGCGATCTAGTATGGGACCGTGCTGAACAGGCGTTAAAAAGTGCAACCAAAATGGCCGGTTATGACTTTTTGATAAATAAAGGTGAAGGCGCTTTTTATGGACCAAAGTTAGAATTTGTATTGACAGATGCTTTGGGCCGAGACTGGCAATGTGGAACATTACAGGTCGATTTTGTTTTACCAGAAAGATTGGGGTCTAACTATATTAGCAATACTGGAGAAAAACAAGTCCCCGTTATGTTACACAGGGCGATACTTGGATCTTTTGAGAGATTTATTGGAATTTTGCTTGAGAATACAACCGGTAGACTTCCGCTCTGGCTTGCTCCAACACAAATTGTCATTGCATCAATAACAACAAATACGGGTAACTACATCGATGAAGTAGCTAACTCATTTAAAGAAGTGGGATTGAGGTACAAAGTCGACGATAGAAACGAAAAAATCAATTATAAAGTAAGAGAGCATTCTATTTCAAAAATCCCTATAATTGCTGTCGTGGGCGAGAAAGAAGTCGAAAGCCGATCCATAAATGTACGGCGACTTGGTGTAAAAGAGTCACAAACAATTGCTTTGAATGATGCTATCAGAGAACTGTCAATGGAAGCGACGCCACCAGACCTTAAACTGGGAAAAGAACATGGTAATAAAGATATCGCAACTAAATAAATCAAATTAACTTAAAAAAAAGGAGCATGAGATCGTAAGAAGAAATCAGGAAATGAACTCGGGACAAAAGGAAGTGGCGGCTCGAGTTAATGCATCAATTACATGTAAAGAAGTTCGTTTAATCGATGCGAACGGAAATATGGTAGGAATTGTTAGCCCTGAGAAGGCAAACATTATGGCAAGCGAGGAAGGCCTTGATCTGGTTGAGATTTCTCCCAATGCCACACCTCCGGTTTGTAAGATTATGGATTTTGGCAAGTTTAAGTATGATCAACAAAAAAGAGAAGCAGAAGCAAGAAAAAAGCAAAAAACAATAGAACTTAAGGAAATAAAGTTCCGACCCAATACTGATAAGCATGACTATGAAGTAAAAATGCGATCTGTTACAAAGTTTCTTGAAAATGGAGATAAAGTTAAAATAACACTTAGATTCAGAGGCAGAGAGATGGCCCATCAAGAATTAGGTGCGGAATTAATGGAAAGAGTAGCGATAGACACAGCTCACCTTGGTAAACCAGATGTAATTCCAAAAGTTGAGGGGAGGCAAATGGTGATGATAATATATCCCAATACCTAAAGACAGTGCTCGCTTGGTGTAAATAGGAATAGAAATGCTCCGTCAACTTCTCGAGATAATACCATTCTATTTACTTATCACATTTTTAAAAGTCTTGCCTTTCGAAAAGAGGGTATATTGGGGAGGACGACTTTGTAAAATCGTACTTCCCCGGGTCAGAAATTTCCATAAAAGAGTCGATACAAACCTAAGGTTTATTTATCCAAATATGTCTTACCAAAAGAGAAAAGAGTTTATTAAAGAGAACTCTAAAATGATTGGTGAGAGTTTTATAGAACTTATGTTTAACAGGGAATTTCAGAAACTGAAAAATAAAATAATATATAACAAAAAAGAGTTAATTCCTCTAATTGAGGCAAGAAAAATTAATCGGCCAATAATAGTTATATCTGGGCATATTGGCTCTTGGGAAGCTGTAAGAGCCGTATTAAACAAGTATGGGCTTACATCAGGTGCTATTTATCAGCGAAATAGAAACATTTTTTATGAGCGCCTTCATTTAAGCGCTATCAAGGAAGGAGGTGAACCCATACTTGAAGTAGGGACATCCGGCACAAGAAAAATGATTTCTTTAATTAAGTCTGGAGGAGTGATAGCTTTAATGATTGATCAAGCAGTCAAGGAGGGTAAATATTTTAAATTTCTAGGAAGACCTGCCAGAACTTCTACTTCCATAGCTGAAATATCTCTAAGATACAACGCCTTATTAATACCAGCTTACGGCATTAGAGGAACCGACCGCAGGATTGGAGTTACTTTTGATAAACCAATAGAGTTGGGGACAGTAAGTTCTATCACGAGAGAGATGAACACAAGTCTAGAGAAGAGAGTTAAAAAGCATCCTACTCAATGGTATTGGCCACATAGACGTTGGAAGTAAAAGGCTCCGAATGGAAAACATTAAATTCGGAGCCAAATTTTAAATATTAGCTATTGGTTAGCTACTTAGCTACATCCCCCAGTCTTAGAGCAAGAAACCGCATCTGCTGATACTGTTGGTGCTTCGCAACCAGCAACAAAAAGTCCGCCTAATGCTAAAGCAAAAAGTAAAACATATTTCTTCATAACACTAATCCTCAATTCTTATTGGTTTAATAGAAGGTAACATACACATGAACAGTCGATCAATCAAAAAACTTATTTAAAAATCCTTATTTTAATTAACTTTTTTTATTTTTGTGATACTTTGATATCACAAGCATTAACGAGAAATAGCTTCATGAAACAATGATTTTTAATTCCTGGAAAAATAGAAAAGCAAACTTTGAAAAAACGAAGTCATTACCGAAACATGTACATCAAGAAGAGACTTCTGGCATTTTTTCTGGGAGTGAATTCGAGGGTAGTTCGTCACCTTCATTGTTGGGGAAAGAGATAAAAGTTATTGGAAAGATTACTTCGAAAGGTGCACTTCAATTAGATGGAGTTCTTGAAGGAGAAATAAAGGCGTCAAAATTAGTAATTGAAAAATCAGCAAAAGTAGTTGGATCCGTCACTTCGGAAGATCTAGTTATCAGAGGTAGAATAATAGGTCCAGTATTTGGGAAAAAAGTAAGATTTGGTTCCTCAGCAAGAGTAGAGGGAGACACTTTTCACGAGACAATAGCTATAGAAGATGGGGCCTACTATGAAGGCTCGATTAAGAGATACAGCGGCGATTCTGATACATTAAAAGGTTGATCAAAGGTAATTTGGTCAAAAGCAGTTAAAGTAAATAAATCTTTTTATTTACTAATTTGAAACTCTTCTTATTAAAACATTGCCACTTGGAACATTATTCACATTCTCAATAATTCGTGTCGGCTGACTGTGCAGCACAGTTTCAATACCAAATCTGTCAACTAATGTTGCCTTAACCCTCACTTGGCTTCCAACTACTGTTTGATCGAGATTCAGTTTCTTCGTGTTTTCTCCAGTCAAAGAAACCCAGTTTCTTCCATCTCTGCTTCTTTCCCAAGCAACATCGATTGAAGCTATCCCGTCATCATCAGACAGGGAATCAGTACGCGCCTCTAACACAGAACCTTCCTTCTCTTCACCAAGTATGACGACATCACCAAGAACTGGATCATCAACGTTTCGGACTGCTTCACTCTCATTTGAATAAATAACTTCCCTATTATCAAAGCCATCAATGTACTCCACACGGACTCTATACGTGTAGGAAACGTGTTCTTGCCTCAGGTTCAAAACTTCGGTATCGTCTTCAGTGTAATTTTCCCAGCCTGTGTTAGGAGAAGTTCTTTGCCAGGTAAAATTAAATGGGCCCATTCCATCCTCATCGTACACATCTGAAACGTCTAATATAAGAGCGCTATCCTCTGCGCTTTCACCGGTGAGCCTAACTACACCGGTGGGCTTATCATTAACATTAATCACTGGAGTAGTGGGTGCAGAAATCAAAGTTTCTAGATTACCTTGTCCATCTAAATATGTAAGGACAACCCTCAATGTTCTACCCACATGCTCTTGTCTTGGGGTAAATGACTGATTTGTTGCACCGGGAATATTTCTATAAGAATTGCCATCGTTTGAAATTTTCCAAACCACGTTCACTTCTCCAATACCATCTTTGTCAATAATTGACGTTAAATCGGCTATCAAAGGTTCATCCTCTAATATATTGCCGACATTATTACTTGTATCGGTACCATTTTGGTCGCTACTTGAATTTTTTTTGTCATTTTTAACAGATGATAAATTTTGAGTTTCTTTTTCTGCTGACTTTGTTACCTCTCCGTTCCCATTATCAGTACCAGTGTTTTTACTTTTCTTTTGCTCGGTTGAAAAATCTTTTTTCAATTTCTCTAATGTTTTAGGAGGAAATACTTCTTCATCAGAGCCCCCAGCAGAGACGGCAGATCTTAGTGAAAGACCTAGCAGCACCAAAACTACTGATGTTATTTTTATTAATAATTTAATACGCATTACCCCTCCAAGCAAATCCATACACTTAAATATTATTTTTTACCACATTTTAAATTTTTTTATAGCAAAATAATAAAATTTTTCAAAAATGTTGCACATCTTCAACCATATAAGAAGATGTCAATAAGCGTTAAGTGGGTAAAAACGTTTTTTAAAGATAATTCCAAAAAAGTTTATTCTGTTGATATAAAACAAAAAAACTAATATTATTGTGCAATAATATATATCACGAGGCTAACTTTTGAGCAGCATAGGACGTTATTAATAGTAGAAATAAAATCTGCAAAACAAATGGTGGAATACTATGCTTGAAAAAGAATTAAACGAACTTTCTGACGAAACAATACTGGTGCTTTACAAATCAATTGTTCCTTCGGCATCGATAATTGAATCAGTTAATAAAAAGCTTGAAAGACAATCAACTGAAGGCACGCTGAGAAATAAAAAAGATCTAAGCAAGAGGAATGATAACGATTTTCGGACTGATAAAACCTTTTTGAACTTTCAAAGACATCTTATCGAAATGAAGCTCCTGGCTGTAAAGGTACTAGAGGAAATTAATAGAAGAGACTTGTACGAATTAGATAGCTATCAAAGAAAAGCAGAGGAAGTAGGATACGTAGAGTCTTGCGCTGAAGCCGTTGACTCTTCACCAAACCTTACTTCCGTTCCCCAAGGTGCGGAAACGTTGCCTTACTTGAATAGAGAGGCAAAGTCTTAGCTATTTGATAGACTTTTGTAGCTTTATTGGAAGAACGTTTATGAAAGCTAAAAGTCATTCGCTAAAAGCCGGAATTTTAGAGGGTATTAGAGTACTCGATCTTAGTAGAATGCTATCTGGGCCCTACGCTACAATGCTATTAGCTGACCACGGAGCTGAAGTGATCAAGATTGAGAGTGACAAAGGAGATTCGAGCAGAAGGAGTGGGCCCTTTAAAGAAGATGATTTGAAAAGGAATTGGTCGGGTTATTTTATAAGTTTAAATAGGAACAAAAAAAGTATCAGTCTAAATTTAAAAAACAATGACGATCTAGCATTTATTAAAAAACTAATTGAAAAAAGCGACGTGTTGGTTGAAAACTTTCGACCAGGGGTCATGAACCGGTTAGGGCTTTCGTTTGATGAAGTTTCAAAAATTAATCCAAGAATTGTCTACGGTTCAATAAGTGGTTTTGGTTCCGATATTTTTGGAGAAAGCCCTTACAAAAATTGGCCTTCATATGATGTAGTTGCCCAAGCAATGGGAGGTTTAATTAGTTTAACTGGGTATGATGAAAAAAATCCCCTCAAAGTTGGCCCAGGAATTGCCGATATTTTTTCTGGCTCTTTACTATCATTTGGTCTTTTGGCTTCAATTTTAAAAGCTCGAGATACTGGCAGGGCTCAATTTGTTGAAGTTGCTATGTATGACGCAATAATAAGCATGTGCGAAAGGGCAATCTATCAATATGATTTTAATAAGGTCATCCCTAAACCCGAGGGTAATGGTCATCCTTTGTTGGCACCATTTGGGGTTTATAAAGCGAAAGATGGTTTTATTGCTATAGGGATCGTAGAAGATTCCTACTGGAACATTCTTAAAAACATAATTGCCACCGATGAAATTCTAAATGATTTGAAATATGGAACTATTTCCTTGCGAGCACAAAATAGAAAGGAATTAAACGAAAAAATCAATAAATGGACAGAAAGATTTAGCAAGAAAGAATTAGTTAAATTACTTGGAGGGAAAGTTCCATTTGGCCCGGTTAACAACGTTAGAGAGATTTTTGAAGATAAACATGTGAGAAAAAGAGATATGATATTTGAAATAGCGCAACCTTCTAGTAAAGAAAAAAAATGGAAGGTAGCTGGCAACCCTGTCAAATTTAAGGGTTTCGGGTCATTTAATTTAACGCCTCCCATGTTAGGAGAACATAAAAAACATTATGTCACTAATCTTGACTACATTAATTCGAACAATACGAGACATTCTTTTGAACCTCAACAAAAAGACTACCGTTGTAAAGTAACTTTTTCGAGTAAAAATAACAAAGTTTTAGAGCTATATGCTCGTTCATTTACGTGGCTAAAGTCAAGCGAGAACTATCTAATATGTAGTGTAAGTAAAAGTGAATTTGTGGCTTCTGAAAATTGCTTTAGTTCCGTAAAGTTTCATTTCTTAAAAGTGACAGCTGAGAATGATAATTATAAAGATGTAGTCAATTTATTAAATACAAAACTATCTAAAAAAGATTTTACTGATGTATCTATAATTCATAGTAAAGTTGAAATATTAATATCAGTCAAAACATAATTATTCGAAATAATGTTGGCATTAAATTTGCTCTCTATACAAAAACAGAAAGGTATAGAAATGTATAGAACCAACGAAGCCACACTCAGTTCAATAACCGATAATCTCGAGAAGCTTCGTGAATGCTTTGGGAATTGGGTAAATTTATCTATAGAGTCTGAATGTAAGGTCATCGTGACATCATCAGACAATCGGATTTTTAAAATGCGAACACACGAAGTTAAACTTGGAGAATTATCAGAAAATAGTTCAAGAGAGGTTACTCAAAAAATATATTCTGGAAAAAAAATTAAAGCAAGATTGTGTGACTTTCGGCCATCATTTTTAGGTGGTTACAAGGGAACACCAGAGGTCATGATATCTATCTGGGAAAATTAAAAACTGCTGGCAATATCATTCTGCACATGATAGACTTCTAATAGACCACGGAGATGGTATTAGGCACAGGCAGATGAGAGATCAGGAAACTCCAAACAGGAAAAAGCTAAATCTTGGTATAGATGCCATCGGTACGGTGGACACGATATTGTCTTGGGATAAACTAGAAATGTGTTTTGGTAGCTCTTTTCGGTTTTCTACCGAGACAAAATTTGAAATAACTAGAGAGTTAGCACTACAGCAGGGTCGACTTCAGAAACTTTCATCTGAAAAGAAGTCATCCAAGATGTTTGATTTTCAAAAAAATGCGAAAAACTTATCTGAAAAAATAGAAATCATAATTGAAACAAATGATAGCAGGGCTTTATCCTTTGTTTCAGATATCGTTAAAAGAAAGGCTGGCTCTGGTATAAGAGATTTTTGTGATGCTTTGAAAGCTTTAGGAAGCACAGAGAATGTTTTCGAGCCTGTGAGGCCAAACGATTTATTTAGAGATATAATAAGAAAGATAGTTAAAATTTTATTAAGGGAAAAAATTCCCCTCTCTTTACATGTTCAGTCTACTTTAAATAAGTTTATGACTGAGCTCGATAGACAACTACCAGAAACTATTTTCCCTGCATCAAACGCTAAGTATATTGAAGAGGGAAGAATTAGAATTCTTAAAGATTATTTAAGAGGGTATCTAAGATCTAATACATAGTTCACTTCAACAAAACAGGTTTTCTAGGGGGTAAGGTGATATATGTCATTGCTCCAGTTCTTGTTGATTTCCTTTGTTCTTTCTTCCTAGTAAGTAAAATTTCAATACCCTCTTTATGGCCATCATAAGTCTTTGAGAACCGATGACCTCCGTTTCCATTAGATACGAAGAAAAGGAAATCCGTTTTTGATGGCCTCGCAGCCGCAAACAGAGATACCACTGACGGGTTGCTTATTGGGGCAATAGGTAACCCTTTAACGATATAAGTATTATAGGGGTTCTTTTCTTTTATCTCAGCTTTAGTTGGACTTCTTGCAATCACATTTTTTCCCCTTGTCAGTCCGTATAGAACTGTTGGGTCGGCTTGAAGTTTCATTCCTTTTGAAAGTCGATTGTGAAATACGGAAGAAATAAGTTGTTTTTCGGAGTCGTTTCCAGTTTCTTTTTCTAAAATCGAAGCTAAGATCAATAACTCCCTGGGACTTTTTAAAATTGTATTCCTCGATCGCATCAGCCATGCCCTACCCAAATTTGCTCTTTGTAAAAGCATTATCTTTGATAGAACCTTTTCTCTGCTTTCTCCAAACTTAAAAAACAGTTTTCCCGTAGCTAGGCTTCCTTCTTCAGGAACAAAATCGATAAATCCTGTCAAATTTTCTGTTGAGTTTATTTTGTTTACAATTGAACTGGCGGTCATACCACTTTCTAAAAATATCTCGACTTTTTCTTGAAAGTTTTCTTCTTCAGAAATATTGTCTTCTATTTTCTCGATGAGTTTGGAGTTTTCTATTTCAATCAATGCAAGTTCTGATTTTAGTTTGTGTAATTCTTCAGTCAGGCTATCAATCTTAATGCTTAAGGGTTGGGAAACAGTTTTTACAAGGGGAGCAAGCGCATCGTCTGATCTGAAACAAACTCCGTCCCAATTGGTTTTCCCTGAAATAATCTTTATCTTATCATCTTCGAGGATTAAAAATTCGGTTCCTTTTTTACTAGTACCGAGCCAGATCCCGTCATCCAAAACAAGTTTAAACGATCTGTCGTCAACGAACGCTTCTCCAGTTCCATTTTCATTTTGTTCTATTAGGGTAACTAAATGCAAAGTAAAATCGTCTGACTCACCCTTTACACAGCTTAATACTTTAGGAAATTTGTCGGCAAAACTTTCAGTTGCTGCTTGGAAAATAAAGAGAAGCAGAATTATTGACAAAAAAACTCTTATCATAATAATAGCATTATTTAGGTGATTAAATTTTGTGGAAATTTACATCTAAAATGGCACCATCATCTATAGCCACTCGTTTGTAGGATAAGTCTCCTTTAACGCATCCGGAAGATGCGATGGTTATTTTATTTGCAGAAGCTTCACCTTCAAATTTCCCAATAATTATAAGGTGCTCTGCGAATATAGAACCATAAACAGATCCTTCTTTTTCAATCACTATTTCAGAGGAATTCAACTCACCGCTAACTAATCCGGAGACTGATATTGTGTTTGGTGATGTTATTCTGCCTTCAATTATTGAACCAATTGATATGACAGTACCCGCCGCAGCCGCAGTTGTTAAGAAGTCAACCTCTGTAAATTTTGATCTTACGTTCACGGCGTCCACCTTTTACTGTTAAACTCAATACTGCCAAATAGGTTAGCGTCTTATGCGCTTTAAGATATAGTATCAGAGCGGATACAGGTCGCAACGATTCTTTACGTTAGATATTTTTCAAAGTTTTTTCAAAATCTATGTTTGAAATTAGTGGCTTTAAATGAAAAAAGATATTTAAACTAAAAAATAGCTGGTATCATCACACTTAAAGAAGATGAAACCTTCAGAAATAGAAAACATGAAATTTACAGCAGCCCACTGGGGAACTTATAAAGTAGAACAAAAAGTAGGAAAAAACTTTAAACTACTTCCTTTTGAGCAAGATAAGGACCCATCAGATATAGGAAGGGGAATAGAATCA
>CACBNQ010000042.1 GCA_902540655.1 uncultured Alphaproteobacteria bacterium
TGGGGATGCCTCGCCCATTATCTGAGACTGCTACAGAATTGTCTGAATAAAGGGTAACTATCACTTTGTCACAATGTCCAGCAAGAGCTTCATCAATACCATTATCTACCACCTCATAGACCATATGATGAAGACCAGATCCATCGTCTGTATCCCCGATATACATACCGGGCCTCTTTCTAACTGCCTCAAGCCCCTTTAAAACTTTAATGGACTCTGCACCGTAATTTTTAGCTTCTGCCTGTGGATCTGTCATCTCTACCTCTTGTAAATAATTATAACTTGTTATAGTTAAAAAGTCACGAATAACAGTTTAAAAATAATATGTAATTATTAGTGTATTTTATTAAAATAAGGGAGTTTGAGTTTGATGAAAAGACAAGTTGTAGACCTCATCGGTAATACACCTCTTATAAAACTTGAAAAGGCATCAGAAGAAACTGGTTGTAATATTTTTGGTAAAGCAGAATTTTTAAACCCAGGACAATCGGTCAAAGATAGAGCCGCCTTGGAAATAATAAAACAAGCAATTGCCTCTAAAGACATTGGTCCAGGTGGATCAATAGTTGAAGGAACAGCGGGGAATACGGGGATCGGTCTTTCTCTCGTAGCTAGTTTTTATGGTTTTAAATCGGTAATAGTCATACCAGAAACACAATCAGAAGAAAAAAAAGAAGCCTTGAAAATGCTAGGTGCTAAATTGGTAGAGGTACCTGCAAAGCCATATAACGACCCAAATAACTATATCAGATACTCCGAACGATTAGCCTCTGAGTTAAATAAGATTTCAAAGACAGGCGCTTTTTGGGCAAATCAATTTGATAACTTAAACAATAGACAAGCACATATCGAAAATACAAGTCAGGAAATTTTTGAGCAAACAAATGGAAAGATTGACGGTTTTATCTGTTCTGTTGGAACCGGAGGCACTTTAGCAGGTGTTAGCATTGGATTGAAACAGAGAAATTCCAATATAAAGATTGGATTGGCTGATCCCGACGGATCAGCTCTCTTCAAATACTATAATGATGGAATTTTAAAATCTGAAGGTTCATCAATTACTGAGGGTATTGGTCAAGGACGTATTACCAAAAATTTAGAGGGTCTAAAACCTGACTTCAGCTATAATATTAAAGATGATGAAGCGCTAAAAATCATTTACTCTCTTATAATTCAAGAGGGTCTGAGCCTTGGCACATCATCTGGGATAAACATCTGTGGAGCGATTAAAATGGGCAAAGAGCTTGGACCCGGCCACACCATTGTTACGATACTGTGTGATCATAGCCAGAGATATAAATCCAAACTTTTTAATATTGAATTTCTTAAAGAAAGAAATTTACCTATTCCTGTTTGGTTTAAAAACGAAAATCAAGACTTACCGAACGTTTTAATATAATGGGAAAAAATCTGATTCATACAAAAGATTAATAGAAGCAAAAAGTAGAAAAAACATAAGAAACGTTTCAAACAACTTCTCGGATATAAATGATCTTATTTTTTCTCCTAGTAAAAACCCAAAAACCGAAGGAAGTATCATTAAAGTTGAGAGTATTAGGGTTTGACTATCCAATAATTCAAAGAAATAGTGGGTAGAAAAAAGTCCGAGTGAACCAACGAATATGTATAGACCTGTAAGACCAACGAATTGGTCTTTGTTGGCTTTCCTGATAAGAAGAAGTACAGCAATTGTTGGTGCCCAAACATGGGTGAACCCTGCGGCTGTTCCTATAATAGCTCCTGACACAACCTGTATTATTTTATCAAACCTTAGGCCAAAAGATAAAGAAAAACCCATCCAGCGATAAAGTATAAAAGTGAATATCACTAAGCCCAGTAAAAAGGAAAGTGTTTTCTGCTCTAATGAAAACGAAAAATAACTGAAACTGAAAGTACAAACCAAAAGGGATACCAACAAATATTTATTTGATAGAACCATATCAACCTTATCTGTTGACCTATAATACTGTAAAAAGTTCGTAACCAGCGTTGGTATAATTATCAACATCATTGCAAGTCTCGGTGAGGTATAAAGGCTTAGAAATGTTATTGAAACGATAGGCAGTCCCATCCCTATGCTACCCTTTACTATTCCAGCAATTAAAAAAACAGCAACTGTTAGGAAAATAAAATAACTTGAGATATCATCATTGAAAAAGGTGGGTAAATCAGACAATTAAAGTTTCTTTACTCTGTTCAGATAATCCAAATGTTTTTTTGTATTGTTTTATTTTGTTTTCTGGTCCCATTGCCTTATTAGAATTGTCTGACAATTTCACGGTCGGTTGTCCATTAGCAGAAACAGCTTTACAGACCAATGAAAAGGGATCCAATGCCCCATTATCAATCAAACCTCTAAAATCATTTGTTAATAAAGTTCCCCAGCCGAAACCTATTTGGACCCTTTGCTTAAATTTTTTATAAAGCTCAATAATTTTTTTTGTGTCGAGGCCGTCTGAAAATATTATTAATTTTTCTGTGGTATCTTCACCTTTATTTTGCCACCAGTTAATTGCGTGCTGAGCTCCTATCTCAGGATCACCTGAGTCGATTCTTACTCCGGTCCACGAGGCAAGCCAATCAGGCGCATTATTTAAAAAATTTTGGGTGCCGTACGTATCAGGTAGTATAACCCTTAAATTCCCATCATGCTCTTCATGCCAGTCCTCTAAAACCTTATATGGAGCTTGTTTTAGTTCTGTCTCCGTTTTTGCCAAAGCTGAAAAGATCATGGGTAACTCATGGGCATTGGTTCCTATAGCTTCAAGCTCACGTCGCATAGCGATGAGGCAATTCGAGGTACCGATAAACTTTGACCCCATGCCTTCACACATTGCCTGCACACACCAATCTTGCCAGAGGAAACTATGCCGCCTTCTGGTTCCAAAGTCAGCTATTCTCATGCCATCGAAAGGCTTCAACTGCTCTATTTTTTCCCACAGCTTTGTCATCGCCCTAGCATAAAGAACCTGTAACTCGAAACGCCCCATATTCTTTAAAACAGCTTTAGATCTCAACTCTGTCAGTACGGATAAAACTGGAACCTCCCAAAACATAACCTCGGCCCATGGCCCTTCGAAACTAATTTCAAACTGCCCATCTTTTTTTCTGATCTCATATTCTGGTAGCTTTAGTTTTTCTAACCAATCAATAAATGATGGTCGGAATATAGCGCGCTTTCCATAGAATAAATTTCCTCTTAACCAAGTGGACTCTCCCTTACTTAAGGATAAATCTCTTATGTGGTTCAATTGCTCCCTTAATTCTTCTTCATCTATTACGTTTGCGAGGCGTATTTTACTTGATCTATTTAAAACGGAAAACTTGACGGTCACGTCAGGCGCGTTTCTCAAAACAAATTGAGCCATTAATAATTTGTAAAAGTCTATATCCAGTAAAGACCGCACTATTGGATCAATTTTCCAATTATGGTTATATACTCTTGAAGCAATATCTATCATAAAATCATAACACAAAGATTTTAGATTAATTGCAAGCACTAATAGAAGGGGATCAAATTACAATAATACGAGTCACATTGGTAAAATTTCTTATTTAAAGTTTGCCAAAGTATTGAGAAAATAAATTTTTTAATGATTTATCCTTGTTATTGGTGTCTGATAAAAAGGGAGATCAGATCTATGCCGTTTGAATTTTTTAGTAATAAGGGAAACTTTTTTAAAGGTAATCTGCATGGGCACAGCAATTACTCCGACGGAAAACTAACGCCAGAAGATGTTTGTAACGTATATATTGAAAAAGGGTATGACTTTATCTCTATAACAGACCACTTCCTCAAAATGTTTAACTATCCGATAACATCACCTGAATTAAAGATAAAAAATTTTACAGTTATACCTGGAGCTGAGTTACATACAAGCAAGATGGAAAATGGAGAACTTTGGCATTTGCTCGCTTTGGGTTTGAATGACAAGTTTAAACCACCTGACCAACCTAACTTTTTGATAAACACTAAATCAGAGAATATTGAAAACCTGAGCTCACGTCTTTTCGATGCGGGTGCCTTTGTGTCACTTACACACCCAGAATGGAATGGAATGACGCTCAAAGACACACTTAATATCAACAAAGCGCACGCTATAGAGATTTATAATCATAGCTGTGCCATTGAATGTGACAGAGGGTCAGGAGTCGCAGTTCTGGATCAGATTCTTAACTATGGGAAAGAACTTAGTATTATAGCCACAGACGACTCCCATTTTCATATCGATGATGCGTTTGGAGGCTGGGTTATGGTTAAGTCAGAGATTAATAGCGAAGAGGCGCTGCTTGAAGCCCTTAAAAACGGTCACTACTATTCATCTCAAGGTCCTGATTTCAAAAATATAAAGGTCCAACATGGCCGTTTGGAAGTGTTTTGCTCACCTGTTGAAAAAATTATTGTTAGTGGATACGGATCAGCAAGCATATATAAGAATAAAACTGCTATGGAGTCTGCAGTTTTTAATTTAGGACTACTTCCCCAAGAAAAATGGCTAAGAGTTACCATCATTGATAATAAGGGAAAGAAGGCTTGGACAAATCCAATCTATGAATACTGAGACTTTTTTATATTGTTTGATTTATAAATCTTATAATCTCATCAAAAACTATTCTGGCTTTTTTGGATAAATGACGTGCTCTAAGAAAACCATGGGGCAAACCTAGGCCTTCTAGATAAGTTATATCGCACCCATATTGCTTTAGACTTTCTACATAAGACTGACAGTCATCCGCTAAAGGGTCTATTTCAGCACTGACCAGTAATGTCTTAGGCATATTATCGTTATTAAAATTTCTAATGAGATCATGAAGCCCCATTTTTAATGGAAGGCCAGCACATTTGTGATAAAAATCTATATCATCTTGTGTTAAAAGCGGCGCATCATAAAACCTTCTCTTACTAGTTCCACTGATCTCACTAGCCAAATCAGGATAGATGAGCACTTGGGCTTCTGGGCGAATTGAAATATTTCTAACCTTGTTTGCCACAAAACCTGCTAAAGTACCTCCTGCACTATCCCCGACCAAAATTAATCGTCTCTCAGGATTTTTAATAAAGTAGTAAAAACGAATGGCGTCTAGAAAAAACTCTGGATATTTAACCTCTGGAGCGAGTGAATAGTCTAATGAGAAAACCTTACACCCTGTGCTTTCACAAATTTCAGCACATATATCGTCATGACTTTCAAGTCCTCCGACAACAAACCCTCCCCCATGAAAATATATGATATCAGACTTATTGTCGCTCCCCTTAGAGTACTGTCGATATATCAAAGACCTCTCTTTGAAGGCTACTTTTTTATCTTCAACTTGTACGTTTGGAGGTCTAACTTGTCTAAAATGATTCACCATTTCATTGTAGTTTTGCCGTAGCTTTTCTACTGAGTCCCCTAAATGTTCTTGTGCGAAAGTTTCAGAAATACGTATAAATTCTTTTATTTCGTCATCGAACAACTTTTCATACTTTCGGATCATTTTCAATCTTTGCTTACGTTAGGTCAACATTTGAAATATTAATGTTTTCTCTTGTCATAGTGTAAATTGTTACTTAACATTTAACCTAATCTTTACAATAAATTAAAAAAATCTTTCCATAACGGATCGATTTACTCAAAAATTTAGGGGAGAAATTAAAGTGAAAGATAAATTCATAAAAGCTCAACAAGAGAAATTGACGCTTGGAGCAATTGATCGACGACAGTTTATGACATCGGCAATCGCTGCGGGTATAGCAATACCAACAGCCTTGTCGTTGGCTAGTGATGCAATTGCGGCAACACCAAAGAAAGGTGGAAAATTTAGAATGGGTTTAGGGCACGGCTCGACTACAGATACGCTCGACTCAGGAACATCGGAAAACCATTTTACTCTTGTAAATGGATACACCTTTGGAAATCATCTAACCGAAATCAATAATGAAGGAAAGCTTGTTGGCGAATTAGCTGAAACCTTTGAGTCGGATGATGGTAAAACTTGGGTGTTCAACCTAAGAAAAGGTGTTGAATTTCACAACGGAAAAACAATGACATCAGAAGATGTTTTAGCGTCTTACGAGCATCATATGGGCGAAAAGTCAACTTCTGCTGCAAAGGGATCACTATCGCCTGTTAAGAGCATAAAAGCTGACGGAAAATACAAAGTAATCATGGAATTAGACAGCCCTGACACCGACTTCCCTTACATTGTAAGTGACTATCACATCTCTATAAGACCTGCTGGCGATATGACCTCAGGAGTTGGTACAGGTGGATACATCGTTCAATCCTTTGAACCAGGCGTAAAGTCCGTATTGAAGAGAAATCCAAATTACTGGAAAGAGGGTGCAGCACATTTTGATGAGGTCGAATTATTATCGATTGTTGACCCAAATGCTAGACAAACTGCTTTGATAAGTGGCGAAATTGATGCGATGGACAGAGTTGATCTAAAAACTATCAACTTGATGAAGCGTAACCCAAATATAAACATTATGCAGGCAACAGGAACGGCGCACTATACCTTTCCAATGCGACTAAATGTTGATCCTTTTGGTGATTACGACTTGAGGATGGCCTTGAAGTGGGCTGTGGATCGTCAAGAGCTTGTTGACAAAATCCTTCTTGGTTATGGAGCAGTAGGTAACGATATTCCAATAGGTACTGCGAATTATTTCCATAACTCGGACTTACCTCAAAGAGAATTTGATGCTGATAAAGCGGCTTTTCACTACAAAAAATCAGGTCACTCCGGAAAAATACAATTATCAGCCGCTGATGCTGCATTCGCTGGTGCAGTAGATGCTGCCCAATTAATGGCAAACTCTGCAAAAAAAGCTGGAATTGACATTGAAGTGATCCGTGAGCCAAACGATGGATATTGGTCTAATGTGTGGAATAATGACGCAAAAGGCTGGTGTGCATGCTACTGGGGTGGACGTCCCGCCGAGACTATGATGTTCTCAGCCGCTTACGTCGCCGAGTCAAAATGGAATGACACTATGTGGAAAACAACCGACTCTGCTGTTAAATTTAATCAACTTGTTAAAGACGCTAGGAAAGAGCTCGATGAGAGCAAGAAGCGGGATATTCTGTATGAATGCCAGCGTTTAATTTATGACGATGGCGGATTGCTCTGCCCTCTCTTTAACAGTTATGTAAGTGCAAACAGCAAGAAAATTGCCCATGGCAAAATAGCAGCCAACTGGGATAGCGATGGCGCCAAGTGTGTTGAGCGTTGGTGGTTTGCATAATATTTAAAGGTTAATTTAAATAGGAAGGGCAGATAATTCTGCCCTTCTAAAAACATAGATATTTCTTTGCATCCTGTAGTTAAAACAGTTCTTGAGCGTTTGGGGTTAGGCTTGGCCACCCTTTTCTTCGTTTCTATAATCATTTTCTCAGCAATTGAAATGCTTCCCGGAGACTTCGGACAAGCAATACTGGGTCAAGCAGCATTGCCCGAAACAGTGGCTGCTTTCCGACAGGAATTAGGACTTGATAAACCTGCATATATTCGATACTTCGACTGGGCACTAGGTGCAATACAAGGGGATCTTGGAACGTCTTTTTCTGGACGTAATGCTTCTGGCGCCGACAGATCCGCTGAAGTGGTAGATAAAATCGCTCCAAGATTATGGAATACACTGTTTCTGGCTTCAATGGCAGCTCTTATTGCCGTTCCTCTGTCATTAATACTAGGGATATTAACGGCCCTCTACCGCAACTCGTTTTTTGACAGGTCTGTAAACACAGCCACCTTGACAACAATTTCGTTTCCTGAATTCTTTGTTGCTTACATCTTGATTTTATTTTTTGCCTCGCTTAATCAGATATTTCCATCTCTGGCAAACGTTGATCCTGATACAAATTTTGGTGAAAGAATTTACCGCACAGCGCTACCTGCTTTCACGTTAACATTAGTGATCGTCGCTCATATGATGAGAATGACACGAGCAGCAATTATAAACTTACTTGCTAGCCCCTACATTCAGATGGCCAAACTATCAGGCGCCTCTCAAACAGAAATTATTCTTAAACATGCGTTACCCAATGCTTGGGCTCCTATCGCAACTGTAATAGCCTTCAATCTAGCGTATCTTGTTGTAGGCGTGGTGGTCGTAGAGGTCGTTTTTGTATACCCTGGCGTTGGTCAATTGATGGTAGATGCTGTAAGGACACGTGACATACCTGTTGTACAGGGATGTGCTCTTATCTTCGCCGTTACGTACATTCTGTTAAATCTTATCGCAGATATAATCGGTATAGTTACTAACCCAAGATTACTGCATCCTAAATGAATAAAGACACCAAGACATATTCCGCAGCTGGCGAAGTGGGCTCCGTTCTAGAGAGCCGTTCAACTTTCACAAGACTAAAGATTGAACTTAATAAAGCTCCACTTACCGCAAAATTTGGCATTTTTATAATAATTGTTTTTGTAGGGTTGGCTATTTTTGCTCCCCTAATAGCACCTTATGGAGAGGCTGAAGTCTTTCCTGAGCCTTACGCACCTTGGAGTGCAAATCATATATTTGGAACCGACCAGATCGGTCGCGATATATTTTCAAGACTGATATTCGGAGCACGAAATACTGTTGGAGTTGCTTTTGCTACAACAATTCTTGCTTTTTTAATAGGAGGTGCATTGGGATTGGCTGCTGCTATTAATAGATCTTATCTGGATCTTTTTTTGAGTAGAACAGTAGATGTTTTAATGGCTATCCCTCAGCTCATTTTTGCATTGGTTTTATTATCCATCTTCGGGTCTACAATAATAAACCTAATCATAATAATCGCGGTATTGGATTCTACGCGCGTCTTTCGCCTTACGAGAGCAGTTTCTCTTAATGTTGTAGTTATGGATTATGTAGAGGTTGCTAAATTGCGTGGAGAAAATATAAGCTGGGTGATGCGAAAGGAAATTTTACCAAACATTCTCCCACCTTTGATAGCGGAATTTGGTCTTCGTTTTTGCTTTGTATTCCTATCCATTGCTGCGCTCTCTTTTTTAGGAGTTGGCATTCAACCACCAACTGCGGATTGGGGTTCCATGGTTAGAGAAAATGCCTCTCTCATACAGTTTGCCCAATATGATTTAAAGGCAGCGATGACACCACTTTTACCCGCTGCAGCAATTGCTCTCCTTACAGTAGCCGTCAATTTTGTGGTTGATTGGTTTTTACATAAAACCAGTGGAATTAAAGATGAAAAATAAAAAAACCAATACTACTCTACTTCAAATCAAAGACTTAAAGATTGAAGGTTTTTCCGATGAAAGATGGCATAAAATCATTAAGGGAGTGAATTTAGAGCTTAAAAGAGGAGAGGTGCTCGGACTGATTGGTGAGTCTGGAGCTGGAAAGTCCACGCTGGGTCTCGCAGCCATGGGCTATACACAACCTGGATGTCGTATTACAGGAGGTCAAATTAATTTTGACGGTGTTGATCTTACAAAGCGTACTGACTCAGAAAAAAGAAAGTATTGGGGCAATAGAATGACGTACGTAGCTCAATCAGCTGCCGCTTCATTCAATCCAGCTCATCGTTTAATTAATCAAACTACTGAGTCAACGATCAGGGCTGGCCTAAAAAAGCAAAATGAGGCATTTGATGAGGCACGCGCTCTTTATGATGCTCTTAATCTGCCCAATCCAGAAACGATTGGTGAAAGATATCCACACCAAGTCTCGGGTGGGCAGCTTCAGCGAATAATGACAGCGATGGCTATGTCACCAAATCCTGATTTAATTGTGTTTGATGAGCCTACCACTGCACTTGATGTAACTACCCAAGTTGAGGTTCTTGCCGCAATGCGTGATATTGTTAAAACCTATGGCACGGCAGCAATATATATAACACATGACCTTTCCGTCGTTGCGCAAATGGCGGATAGAATTAAGGTTTTGAGATACGGTGAAGAAGTTGAGGAAGCAATGACACGAAAAATGTTAAAGTCTCCAAAAGAAGATTATACAAAAAGCCTTTGGTCTGTTCGATCCATTCAAAAGCCTGAGAAAAAAAGTAAAGACATTATTTTAGAGGTTAAAAATGTAGATGCTTTCTATGGAAGTTTTCATGTATTGAAAAATATTAATATAAAATTGCCCTTGGGCCGGACGGTGGCATTGGTAGGTGAAAGTGGGTCAGGGAAATCAACGGTGGCCCGCGTGATTACTGGATTACTGGAGCCAAAAATAGGTTCTGTAAAATTCAAAAATGGTCAATTGCCTCCATCTCTGAAGGGAAGAACTAAAGACCAACTTCAAAAAATTCAAATGATCTATCAGATGGCTGATGTTGCAATGAACCCTAAGCAGACCGTTTATGATATTATCAGTCGGCCTGCTAGCTTTTTTGCTGGCTTAACGGGTGCTAATTTGCGCACAAGAGTAATTGAACTCTTAGAGCAAATAGATCTGGATGAAAGTTTTATTGACCGATATCCAAGTGAACTATCTGGAGGGCAAAAACAACGCATATGTATAGCAAGGGCTTTAGCCGCTAATCCAGAGGTAGTAATATGCGATGAGGTGACTTCAGCATTGGATCAGATCGTCCAAGAGGGAATTCTTAAGCTTTTAGGACGCTTGCAGAAAGACCTAAATCTCTCCTATATTTTCATAACGCATGACATCGCTACGGTTAAGGCAATATCAGACGAGGTTGTCGTTATGAATGAAGGAGAAGTTGTTGAACAGGGTTTAAAAAGTGAAATATTTTCACCACCACATCCAGAATATACAGAATTACTACTATCCTCAGTGCCCGAAATGGATCCAGATTGGCTAACGGATCTATTGAAAGCGCGAAATTATTAGGAGATTAATATGAAAATTATTTGGCTAGGGCATGGAAGCTTTAGAATAGAAATTGAAGATCGGGTTATGCTTATAGATCCTTGGTTGAATGGCAACCCATTATTCCCCAAGGAAAAAAAGCAAGAAACATTACACGGTATAACTGATATTCTTATCTCTCACGGACACTTTGACCATACGAATGATACTATAGAAATAGCTAAAGAAACTAATGCCCCCATTTATGGAATAGCAGATCTAATGTCGTATTGGGAAGAGAGTGAAGGAGTAACTACAACTGGATTTAATAAAGGTGGAACGGTTAATCTTGGAAACGTTGAAGTTACTATGGTAAATGCTGTTCACAGCTCATCTATGATGAAAAATGGCCAGATAATGTACACTGGTGCTGAAGCTGGCTTTGTAATTGAGGGTGAAAATAACACAATTTATTTTTCTGGGGATACCGACGTGATGGCTGATATGGAAATAATTAACGACCTTCACAAACCAAATATTGGCATTCTATCCTGTGGTGGACACTTTACTATGGATATGAAAAGGGCAGCCTATGCAGCAAAAAAATATTTTAATTTTGAGAAACTAATCCCTTGTCATTACAAAACATTTCCTCTTCTCGAACAAAATGCTGATGTTCTAAAAGAAGAACTGGGCTCGAACATAGTTGTTGAGCCTGAAGTTATGAGCCCAATAGAGCTCTAATAAAGCTATTCTATAGTTCCTTTGGGCAAATAAATTCTTGAATCTTGAACATTGTGTCACCCGTGTGTGACCACTTGTCTATTGTGGATGTAAGAGTACAGAAAGCGGCAGTAGGATACTTGTGTTCGACTCTATTCAGTAAATTCGAGTTTTGATCGGTGTCTGAGAGACGCAGAACCGTCTCCTGTATAGCGGGATTATGCCCAACAATAAGTACTGATGATATATCATCTTTTATTTTAGATATGAACTCCAGCATCATATGATCGTCAAAGGTATAGAGATCTTTTTTATACATTATCTCTGTATCCTTAATGGAGGGTTTTATGATCTCAATTGTTTCCACTGCTCTTAAGGCGGTTGATGAGAATACAGTATCGAAATTCTTATTCGTGGTTTCAAAGAAATCTTTCATAATTGCTGATGCTGTTTGCCCTCTATCTGCCAATCTACGGTCATGATCAGACACCAGCGGAGAGGTCCAGTCTGATTTAGCATGCCGTATAAATGAAAGTATCTTCAACTTCTTAATTTTTCTTTTAATTCAATAGCAATAAAGGTTTCTAATCATTACAAATGTAGTTTAGTTCAATAAAAAAATAAACTTTTTCAAATAACTTCTTTGATATAAATGATATTTTTCTGTCATATTATTTAATTAAAAACCAAATTTAAAAAGAGGATAATAGTTTGACGCTAGGTCAATTTTACTATTCACTTAAGATGTCAATCATTTAGACCAGTAAATTTTTTGCTAGAGCTAATAATGAAAAAAATCATAGTCTTTTCGGATATTCACTTAAATTCTGCTGCTGATAAAACTTTAGAAGAGTCGTCACAAAAACTTGAAGAGGCGATAGCGCACTTACAAAGTAACCATAACGATTTCGATACGTTAGTCTTTACTGGCGACTTAGCAAATAATGGTAAAACTGACGAATATAAAGCCTTAAGAAATTCTGTTTCGGTAATTAATAAACCCATTAAATTTATGCTTGGTAATCACGATAACCGAGAAAACTTCCTCGATATATTTCCAGACTATAAACCAGATCATAATGGATTTTTACAAAGTAATGAGCCTTATGAATATTTTGAATTGATATTCTTAGATACACTTAAAGATCCTTACGATGACATTCCAATTAGCTGTGGTTACTTATGTCAAAAGAGACTCGAATGGTTAAGTAAAAAGCTTGAAGAGGCGGCGAATAACAAAGTAATTTTGTTTATGCACCATCCCGCTTTTACGACAGGAATGCAAGCTATGGACCGACTAAGACTGAAAAATTCTCATGATTTTTTTTCATCCATAAAAAGCTTCCATAACGTACATCATCTGATATCGGGACACATACATAGAAATATAAGTGGTTTTTATGAAGGATATAATTTCTCTACATTCAAAAGCGTAAATCAGCAAATGGTCTTAAAGTTCAAAGCTGATAGAGTAGAATATGCTTCAGTTGAAAAATCAGGATATGGCATTATTCTGCTAGATGGCAAGAACTACACCATTCATAATGAAGAAGTATATTAATCCTTCTATAACCTCTGTTTTGTAACACTAGGCGACCCTAAGAAGAATTACTCCTGCAAGCGTAATGAATGTTCCTATTATTTTTGGAAGGGTTAATTTTTCTTTAAGGAAAAAGAACCCTATAAGAATAGCAAATAAGATTGATGTTTCGCGTATAGCCATAACAACTGCAATTGGAGCCTTTGAAAAGGCCCACATTACCATTGCGTATGCTGCGAGGGACGCGCCTCCTCCCACCCAAAATATACCTTTAGCGTCACTCAGTAAATTTGGCAGAGACCTCGGCGAAACAACCCGGCAATATAGCAACATAATTAATCCGTTTATAATCGCCAGCCAACAATAATAGGCAACGGGACTCTGGCCAACGCGCCCTCCGTATCCGTCAACCATTGAATAGCTAGCGATGAAACACCCAGTAATTAACGCAGCGATCGCTGCATTTTTTGGGACATGTTGTACCTTTAATCCTACTGTTGCACCAAGACCTGTTACGATTATCAATATCGATAATATTTCCATATACGTTATTTCTTCATCCAGAAATAAAAATGTAAAAATAGTAACGATTACGGGCGATGAAGCACGAGCGATTGGGTAAACCTGTGATAGACCGCCTCTCTTATAGGATTCCACAAGAAATAGTTGATACCCTAGGTGAAAGATGACCCCAAAAAATAAATATGGCCAGCATTCAAGGGAAAGCGGATTAACAAAGAATAGGAGTATTATAGCGAAGGGTATGTGGCCAGAAGAAACTGCAGCCATCTGTAGTAATTTATCGTCACCACTTTTTACTAGTGCATTCCAAAAGGCATGCAAAAAAGCGGCGAACAAAATTATTAGAAAAATCTCTGTGGTCATAGATAAACGCTTTTGAAGAAAAATATCACCTTCCCAGTAAATACATAACCTTAATGCAAGTCAGATGACAAGAGACTCTAAACGAATATTGGATTAAAGAGTCTTTTGAGCGAAAAAAGACTAAAGAATGACAATTTTGTGACTAATTTATGACAAACTAAGGCATTCAAAAATATAGCTAATTTGACTTATTATAAAAATATGAATATATTTATTGCTCTAAAAGGGGAATAATATGCAAAACGAGCGGTTAGAAAAAAAAGAAGCGTATTTTAAAAAAAGACAGTTTAAGCTTTTGAGAGCATACGCAAAAGGCAAACTAAAAAAAGCAGGGAGACTAAGAGCTGAGCTATTAGCAGCCAATGTCAATTTTGTGAACAAATCGGGTTTTAAGTAATAAAGATGCGTCTTTATTGCTTTACCCA
>CACBNQ010000043.1 GCA_902540655.1 uncultured Alphaproteobacteria bacterium
AACTAAGGTCTTGTTTTTATGGTGAGCCCGACAGGGTTCGAACCTGTGACCCACTGATTAAAAGTCAGTTGCTCTACCAACTGAGCTACGGGCCCACACTTGAGTTTTATTATTTACTTACTATTTGGTCAAGTCTTCAATTATATTAAATGACGTTAAAACAAAATTAGGTTACTTATAGTTTAGAACATTACGGGGAAGTGATTGAAACTAAAATTCACCAAAATGCACGGTTGTGGAAATGATTTTGTAATTATTGATAATCGCGATCAAAAATTGGAACTAAATAATGATGAAATTAAACTGCTCTGTGACCGACATTATGGTATTGGATGTGATCAGCTTGTTATTATAGACGATAACAATAAAAATAATGTCTCCGCTTCTGCTCTTTTTTGGAATTCAGATGGCTCTGTTTCTACTACTTGTGGAAACGCTACAAGATGTATAGCTACGATTCTCTTTGCGGAGACCAGAACAGAAACACTTAATATTGAAACTCAAAATGGAATTATAGAGTGCCATAAAAAAAATAATGAATTGATATCGGTTAATATTGGTCAACCAAAGATAGCTTGGGATGAAATACCGTTGTCTAAGGAAGTCTCAACTTTAAATCTTCCAATCGAAGGAGAGCCAACTGGAACAAACTTTGGCAACCCTCATTGCACTTTTTTTGTTGATGACTTGAATAAAATAGATGTTCAAAGTAAAGGTCCCACTGTTGAGAATAATGCTTTGTTTCCCGAAAAAACAAACGTTCAATTCGTAAAAATCTTAGATAGAACTCATATCAGATTAAAGGTGTGGGAGCGTGGGTCAGGTATCACACTAGCATCTGGATCTTCCTCTTGTGCAGCAGTTGATGCAGGCATCAGAAGAGAACTACTTGACAATAGAGTTAAGGTGGAACTTGATGGAGGAATCGTGGAGGTAGAGAAAAAAGTGACGGGTGTGTGGTTGACTGGACCGACCAAGCATGTATTTTCTGGCATCTACAATTTGATTCGGGACTGAGTAGCAATGAAATTTAAAACTCTTGGATGTCGCCTAAATACTTTTGAGACTGAAACAATAAAGTCAATAACAGAGAAATTAGATTATAAAAATCTTACTTTCGTTAATACCTGCTCAGTAACAAAGGAAGCCTCTAAGAATAGTAAGAAATATGTTCGCCAGCTTAAAAAATCCTCCCCGCACAATACCGTTATTGTTTCGGGATGTGATGCGCATATTGAAAAAGAGACCTACATAAAAATGCCTGAAGTTGATGTGGTTATTGGAAATAATGTCAAACTCGATGAGGCAATTTGGAGTGAAATTAAAAAAAGTGGGAGATCAGGTTTTTTGGGAGAATCGGTCAGGAGAGTTAAAAAAGAGAAGACAAATATTCTTCCCAATTTCACAAAAAGATCTAGAGCCTATTTAGAAATTCAAAATGGATGCAACCACTCTTGTACTTTTTGTATTATTCCCCAAGGCAGAGGTCTTTCAAAATCTGTTCCCATGGACACGATTTTAGAAAAAATACGTAATCTCGTTAATAAAGGATTTAAAGAAATAGTTTTAACAGGTGTTGACATCACGTGTTGGGGTTCAGATATCGCTGGAAATGATAAGCTTGGTGATTTAGTAAAAAATATTCTGAATGAAACACCTGACTTACCTCGCCTGAGGCTTTCATCTTTAGATGTTAGTGAAATGGATGATAATCTCCTACATGTTTTTAAAACCAATAGACGGATGATGCCACATCTCCACCTTTCTCTGCAATCAGGTAACAACCTAATACTAAAACGAATGAAAAGAAGGCATTCCAGAGAGCAGGCAATTGATGTATGCAGAAACCTAAAGGCCGCTAGACCTGAGGTTACATTCGGTGCGGACCTAATTGCAGGCTTTCCTACAGAAAGCGATACAATGTTTTTAGATACTATCAAACTTGTCGATGAGTGCGATATAAGCTGGCTTCACATCTTTCCTTACTCTGGACGTCCAAACACCCCTGCGAGTCGCATGCCACAAGTCAATAATCACGAAATATCAAAACGCTCAAAGGCCCTAAGGGATCTAGCTCAGCGAAAAAAAGTACAGCATTTTGCAGAACTAAAAGAAAAGACGCTATCAGTTCTGATGGAGTCTGAATTCAAAGGACGGGCTGAAGATTTTACTGAAATTACTACGAGCACCCCTCTCAAAACAGGCGAAATTTATGCACTAAAGGTACATAACTACAGTGCTGACAGCCTTATCGCAAGAAACTAGAGCGATAGACAGAGATATTTCATCTCCAGATACTCCTCAATCCCATGGTGCGATCCCTCGCGACCGAGTCCAGACTGCTTTACTCCTCCAAAGGGTGCCACCTCTGTAGAAATTAATCCCGTATTTATGCCTACCATACCGTATTCTAAAGCTTCTGCTACTTTCCAAACACGCTTGAGATCTGATGCATAAAAATACGAGGCCAGACCGAATATAGTATCATTAGCTTGTTCTATTACATCGTCTTCATCATTAAATCGGAATAAAGGTGCAACAGGCCCAAAAGTTTCTTCTTCCGCAATTAACATCGACTTATCAACATTAGTTAATACCGTTGGTTCAAAGAACGTGCCGCCAATACTATGTCTCTTTCCACCGCATTGAGCTATGGCACCTTTGTCTAAGGCATCTTTAATGTGCTCCTCAACCTTTTTGAGGGCTTCGTTCGTGATTAAAGGACCAAGGTTGCTCGATGTGGCAAAACCGTCCCCTACCACCATCTTTGAAACAGCCTCTTCCAGCTTCTTGGCAAACATATCATAAACTCCATCCTGCACGTAGATTCGATTTGCGCACACGCATGTTTGACCATTATTTCTGAATTTAGAAATAATTGCCCCCTCGACCGCTTTATCAATATCTGCATCATCAAATACAATAAATGGTGCATTACCACCTAACTCCATAGACATTTTTAAAACTTGGTCTGCTCCTTGCTTTAAAAGTTTTTTCCCAACCTCTGTTGATCCAGTAAAAGTTAGTTTTCGAATTTTATCATTTGAGCACAGTTCTTTGCCTATTTCCACTGGATCAGAAGTAGTTAGAACAGAGAATACTCCTTTTGGAATTCCTGCTTCTTCTGCAAGATTGCAAAGGGCCAAGGCAGATAATGGAGTGTCTTCTGGAGCTTTTGCTACAAAACAGCAACCTGCAGCCAGTGCTGGGCCCAATTTTCTTGAAATCATTGCATTAGGAAAATTCCAAGGAGTTATAGCAGCGACGACGCCGACTGGTTGCTTCAGCACTATTATTCTTTTGTCTTCTTGGTGTCCGGGAATGGTTTCTCCGTAAATTCTTTTTCCTTCTTCGGCAAACCACTCAATAAAGCTAGCTCCATAAGTAATTTCTCCCTTTGCTTCTGCCAACGGTTTTCCCATTTCAGCGGTAAGGATTGCCGCTAGATCATCTGCATTTTCTAACATTAGTTTGCAGAAATTATTTAGAATTATACTTCTCTCTTTCGCGGTCTTTTTACTCCAATTGGGGAAAGCTTCGTACGCAGCATTAATTGCAATTCGAGCATCGTTAACATCTAAATCGGGAACAGATACTATTAAATTTCCATTAGAGGGGTTAACCACTTCAAAAGTTTTTCCACTTTTTGCATCTACCCAAGCACCGTTAATGTATGCTTTATTTTTGAGAAGGTTTTTGTTTTTTAGCATAACACTGAGATTTGTTTGATCTAACATATTTACGATTCCATTTTCAATTTGTTCTTACTGTCATATAACCACTAAGTTATACGACATTACAAGTCCCTAGTTTGTCTCAAAGCTTCTGATAAAACCATCACACAACTGACTACAACGTTCAAAGACCGTCCTTTGCCTGGCATCTCTATGGTAACAGCGTCATCCACCGATTCGTGAACATATTCAGGTACTCCGGCGCTTTCTCTACCTAGCATTAGTCGGTCATTTTTCTGAAATCTAAAATCTAAATAATTTTTTTTACTTTTCGTTGTCAGAAGAATCACTCTTGAACTCGGGTTTTCCTTTTGTTGCTGTTTCTTAAAAGATTGATAATCAATAAACGTCCTAAAGTCCGCATGGCTAATATAGTCCATTGCGGTCCTTTTCAATTTCCTTTCAGAAAACGCAAATCCGCATGGCTCAATTATGTCCAATGGCACATTAAGGCAAGCAGAAACCCTAAGAAGTGCTCCTAAATTTTGTGGTATATCTGGTTGAAAAATACAAATTCTCATATATACCCTATACATAAAGTTAAAAACACAGTGCGTCTTAAAGTCCAATAGACAATCTATTGAAAAATATTAAATTACCATATATAAGCTCTATGGAAAACTGGGAAATAGATACGGAATTTACATGGAAGACAACAAAGAGAAAAAAAAGGGGAATAGGCGTGATTTTCTTTATATTTCAACCGCTGCTGTTGGGGCAATAACGGTTGGAGCGGCAACATGGCCTCTAATCAATCAAATGAATCCTTCAGCTGATGTAGCGGCCTTGTCATCTATAGAAGTAGATGTGAATGATTTAGAGCCAGGATCACAGTTAACAGTAAAGTGGTTGGGAAAACCCGTGTTTATAAGGAGGCGTACAGAAGAAGAGATTTCCTCTGCAAGAGAAGTGAACTTGGAAGATTTGCCTGATAAGAGCGCACAAAACGCTAATCTTAAGGACGGTGATGCATCGGATAAGTTCAGGACGCTTGATGAAAACGGTGAGTGGTTGGTGATGATGGGAGTATGTACACATCTGGGATGCGTCCCACTTGGCGATGCAGGAGATTTTGGGGGATGGTTTTGCCCCTGTCATGGATCGCATTACGATACAGCTGGTAGGATTAGAAGAGGACCAGCTCCGACAAATTTACCTATTCCTGTTGCATCGTTGTCCGATGACGGAATATTAAAACTAGGTTAAGAGACAAAGGATAGAAAAATGGGCGGCATACCACACGATAAATATGAACCAAAAAAAGGATTTGAAACTTGGTTGGACAAGAGACTACCTATCGGAAGACTTGTTTATGACACCTTAATGATACCGACTCCAAAGAATTTGAACTGGATGTGGATATGGGGGATAGTTCTCACTTTTTGTCTCGTCCTTCAAATAATAACCGGTATTATTTTAGTGATGCACTATACGCCCCATGTCGATCACGCCTTTGACAGCGTTGAGCATATAATGCGTGATGTGAATGGTGGATGGGCTATAAGGTACATTCACGCTAATGGCGCTTCTCTTTTCTTTATAGCTGTTTACATGCATATCTTTAGGGGGTTGTATTATGGTTCTTACAAAGAACCCCGGGAAGTAACCTGGATAATAGGTATGTTGATTTATTTGGCGATGATGGCGACAGCCTTTATGGGCTATGTACTTCCTTGGGGTCAAATGTCTTTCTGGGGGGCTACAGTTATTACCGGTTTGTTTGGAGCTATCCCGTTCGTAGGGGAATCACTTCAGACGTGGCTGTTAGGAGGTCCAGCAGTAGATAATGCTACGTTAACTCGATTTTTCAGCCTACATTACTTGCTACCATTTGTTATACTTGGGCTAGTTGCTACACACATATGGGCTTTTCATACTACTGGAAATAATAACCCAACCGGCGTAGAGGTTAGGCGGGGATCCAAAGAAGAGGCAGAGAGAGACACTCTTCCATTTTTTCCTTATTTCGTTATGAAAGACCTAGTTGCACTTGCGATAATTTTGGCAATCTTCGCTGCTATAGTGGGGTTTATCCCAAATTATCTTGGGCACCCTGATAACTATATTGAAGCTGATCCTCTGGTAACACCAGCCCACATTGTTCCGGAATGGTACTTTTTACCTTTCTATGCAATTCTTCGTGCCTTCACCGCTGATGTGTGGATCGTACAATTCACTTCATTCATATCAGGGGGAATAATCGATGCTAAATTTTTTGGAGTTCTCGCTATGTTTGGTGCAATTGCAGTGATGGCGCTTGCTCCATGGCTAGACACGTCTTCTGTTCGCTCCGGAAGATATCGACCTCAATTCAAGTGGTGGTTTGCGATATTAGTTTTAGATTTTTTTGTTCTGACCTGGGTAGGTGCTAAACCTGCCGAGCAACCCTATTCCACAATATCCCTTATAGGATCCAGTTATTGGTTTGCTTACTTTTTAATTATACTTCCCTTACTAGGGATCACTGAAACCCCAGATGAGCAACCCAAAACAATAGAGGAAGATTGGAACAAGAAGTTGGAGAAAAGTGAAACAAAGGAAAGTTCACCCAACGGAGGTGTGTATGAACCTGCAGAATAAGACTTTCATAAAGGGCGTTATTTGTAACTTTGTCCTAGTAATTCAGCTTATCTTTATAGGTCAGGCCTATTCCGCTGGACCAGTTGGGAAAATAGATAACGTCGATTTTTCGTTTGAAGGAGTCTTTGGGACATATGATAAAAAGCAATTACAGCGTGGACTTCAAGTCTTCACTGAGGTATGCGCGGGGTGTCATGGGCTGACACACGTAGCATATCGTAATCTTGGTGACAAGGGTGGACCTGAATTACCTCCTGAGCAAGTCAAAGCGTATGCTGCTCAGTTTGACGTTTATGACCCTGACATTGACGATGATAGAAGCGCGGTACCTTCTGATTACTTTAGCGGATCAATGGTGGAAAACGCTCCTAACTTAAGCCTAATGGCTAAGGCGCGCGTGGGAGGGGCGGAATATATTGTTTCGCTGCTGAAAAGTTACACTGAAGAAGAGAAAGAGCAAGCTGGCTCTGTTTTATATGGCAACAAATTGTATCCTGGTGGATGGATTGCAATGTCTCAGCCTCTTTGGGGTGACGATGTAGAATATATGGATGGAACTGAGGCTACTCTTCAGCAAGAAGCTGAAGATGTAGCGGCATTTTTAATGTGGGCTGCAGAGCCAAAGTTGAACGTGAGGAAGGAAACGGGCTTTAGGGCGGTACTACTCCTATTGCTTCTTTCTGTATTATTATATTTTACGAATAAAAAGCTTTGGGCACCACACAAGTACAAAAAAGTTTAATTTAGTAGGCAGCAAGCTTTTTTCATCTATTATTGATTTATCTACTGACAAAAATCTAAATAGAAAGATTGTTGGAAATGTCGATTAATTCATTTGGCCGCTTATTTAAAGTAACTACCTGGGGGGAAAGTCACGGGAGCGCAATTGGAGCAACAGTTGATGGGTGCCCGCCCGGCGTAGAACTTAGTGAAGCCGATATACAACCTTGGTTAGACAGAAGAAGGCCGGGCCAAAGCAAATATACGACCCAAAGAAAAGAATTGGATAAGGTTAAGATACTCTCAGGAACATTTGAAGGCGTAACCACAGGTACTCCAATTCAACTATTCATTGAAAATCAAGATCAAAGATCAAAGGACTATAGTGAAATTGCAAATACATTTAGACCAGGTCACGCAGACCTTACATATCACCTTAAATATGGAATAAGAGACTATAGAGGAGGCGGAAGATCTTCAGCAAGAGAAACAGCGTCCAGAGTAGCGGCTGGAGGAATAGCTAGAAAGATACTAGCAGATATCGCTCCAGACATAGAGATAACAGGCTATCTGATCAGAATTGGAAAATTGGAAATTGATAGAGAAAATTTTTCTGAAACTACAATTCAAGAAAATGACTTTTGGTGTCCTGACAAAACTATGGTTCCAAATTGGGAGAAATATATAAAAGAACTTCGTAAGAGTGGTAATTCTGTTGGCGCAATGATTGAAATCATTGCTAAGGGCGTACCCGCAGGGCTGGGAGCGCCCTTATACGCAAAGATGGATTCAGATCTAGCAAGTGGTCTGATGTCCATAAATGCTGTGAAAGGTGTTGAGATAGGCATTGGTATGCAAGCTGCTAAGATTGAAGGAATAGAGAATGCTGATGAAATCTTTTTGGAGGACGGAAAAATCTCTTTTACATCTAATAATGCCGGAGGTGTTTTGGGTGGTATAACTTCGGGTCAGGATATTGTTACAAGATTTGCTGTCAAGCCGACGTCATCAATTTTAAGCGAGAGAAAGTCAATTACCAAATCAGGATCTTCAACCACTGTTTCGACAAAAGGAAGACATGACCCGTGTGTGGGAATAAGAGCAGTGCCAGTAGGAGAAGCTATGGTAGCATGTATTATTTTAGATCATTTTTTACTACATAGGGGCCAAATTGGGCCCAATTCTGGCACTATATTATAGCAATCAGCGCTTTTTTAGATGTACGAAAATCTCCTGGTTGCCTTTTTTTCCAGTGATATACGCTTTTCTGAACTTTACAAGATATAAACTACTCTTTTCCAAGGATTTAAGGAAATGACCAAGTATTTTCTGAGTGTCTGTCTCCTTTTTTACTACACCATTTTTTGAAATATTCTGTTTTCCAACTTCGAATTGAGGTTTATATAATAAAATAATATCCCCCTGTTTTCTTGCAACAGATTCTATATCTTTAATAATTTTTGATAATGAAATAAAGGCAACATCTACAACAACTAGGTCAAAGGAATCTTTCAGTCTTGATGAAATGTCTCTTATATCCGTTTGTTCTAATAAAGAAATCCGTGCGACATTTCTTAGACTTGAATGAAGCTGATCTGTTCCAATGTCAACTGATGTAATTTTTTCTGCTCCCTCATAAAGCAGAACTTGTGTAAAGCCACCCGTGGACGAGCCTACATCCAAGGCCGTTTTCCCCTCAACCTTCACCTCAAAACTTTTTAGAGCTTCAAACAATTTTTTTCCTCCTCGACTTACCCACTGCTGTTGTTCAACTATAGAAACGCTTGATCCTGATATAATTTCTTTTGCAGGTTTGTTACATATTTTTCCATTTAGTAAAACAAATCCTTCCTTTATCAGCTCCTGGGCCCTATTTCTTGATCCTGCCAGACCCAATTCCATAATATATTGATCTAATCTTATTTTCATTTATCTAAAAGTACTTCGTATGCTATCTTATTAATAGCATTGTCTTTTAAAGATTAGAAAAATTAGGAATATGATGATAGGTCAGCAACAAAAAGATCAGGCAGAAAAATGGTTTAAAGATTTAAGAGATAAAATTTGCAAAGAGTTTGAAATATTAGAAGAAGATCACTTAAAATTGTCTCCCAAGAGTGACGTAGCGGCAAAAAAATTTGAGAGAAAGAGTACAATAAGAGAAACAGACGACAAAGAAGATGGCGGTGGGGGCGTCATGGCAACGCTTAAAGGTGGTCGAATATTTGAGAAAGTAGGCGTAAATGTTTCTGCAGTATATGGAAACCTTGCACCAGAAGCACAAAAGAGTATTACAGCTAGGAAAGCTATCCCCGAGCTCAAAGATGACCCCAGATTTTGGGCCTCAGGCATCAGCCTTGTAGCGCATATGAGAAATCCTCATACACCTGCCATACACCTTAATACAAGAATGTTTTGGACACCTCATGCATGGTGGTTTGGAGGAGGTACCGACTTAAATCCGTCGATAGAAAATAACGACGACACAAATTTCTTTCATCAAATTCTGAAAAAGAAATGTGATAAGCATAATCAGAGTTACTACAAAAAGTTTAAGGAATGGGCTGATGAATATTTTTTCATACCACATAGAAAAGTTGCAAGAGGAGTAGGTGGAATATTTTTTGATGATCTCTGTACTGGTGACTGGGAAAAGGACTTTTCTTTCACCAGAGATGTTGGAGAAGCATTTATTGAGGCTTATATACCAATAGTAAAAAAACACTATCTGAAAGATTGGACACCACAGGATAAGAAAATCCAAGAACAAAAGAGGGGCCTTTACGCTGAATTTAACTTAGTTTACGACAGAGGAACAAAGTTTGGTTTACAGACAGGACACAATATTGATGCAGTTTTAATGAGCTTACCTCCAACAGCAGAGTGGGTTTAGCTCAACAAACTTAGCAACTTTTCCTTAGATGCTTTGAACCCAGAACCTATCCAAAATGTTTCCATTAGATTTATTTTTTCTTTAGTTGTATTTAAGTTTTTCGTCAAAGGATGAATGTCTGAGAACTTTATCGGAAAAATTTTTCTAGATGCTTTCTTTATTTTCTCTATATCTTTGACCGTTATAATAAATCCTTCTTTAACTTCTTTTATTATTAGCAAATCTATGCTGGCTTTTTCACCCAATTTGTACCCTAAATAATCAGGATTATGATCCAGACCCAATAGATTATTTAATTGATTGAAATATTTTTTTTCTTTTTTTATCATAAGAGGGATCGAGGTCTTCATCTCTAGAGCTAATAATCTCCTTACCAAAGATGGTGTCAAATTAAACCTATTCTCCAATTTTTCTAATTTTAAGATTGCGGATTGAGAGTAAATTCCGAACAATTTTTTATAAAGATCAACTTTATTCATGAGCTTCAAAGCAAAAGATGGAGACCTAGCGAGAAGTATTTTTCTAATCTCTGAAGCCACCCTTTCATAACTTAAGTCACTTATTCCATTTATATGCTTTTTGATAATCGGTAACTTGTTTGAAGCGACATTTTCATCTTTTAAATCTAAGACTGCAACAAACCGAAAAAATCTTAATATCCTTAAATAATCTTCTTTTATTCTAAACTCAGGATCACCTATAAAGTCTAACTTTATTTTATTTAAATCTTCTAAATTTCCTAATGGATCGATTATTTGCCCACTATAGGAACAATAAATAGCGTTAATAGTAAAGTCACGTCGTTTTGCATCCTCTTCAATATTTTCAACAAACTCAATATCAGCCGCCCTACCGAAAGTTCGGATGTCTCTCCTAAAAGATGTTATTTGGAAATTTCTTTTTTTATTTCTAACTGTCAAGCAACCGTACTTTAGTGCTCTATCATCAAACCTTATTTGGTTTTGATCAAAAATTTGTTTTAGTTGCTCAACACTTAAAGAAGTGGTTAGGTCAATATCTTTAAATTTTTTATACCCGAGTAATAAATCCCTAACTGCTCCTCCAACAATATAGCATTCCTTTCCTGATGAACTAAGTAAACGCATAAGTTCCTTTAGCTCTGAACCGAAAACCTTTTCTACATTCACTTTTTTCATATTATGTCTCTAACTTGAGAAAATTTTTGAGAAATTGTAAAGAATTCTTGCTGTCGCACCCCAAATATAATACGGCCCATAAGGAACCGCCAAAAATGATCTTTTCTCTCCATTCCAAGCAAAAGAATGCTCCGAATACCTTTTACTATCCAGTAAAAACTCAAGTGGTACTTTAAATACTTCGGACACCTCCTCTGAGCTATTTATTTGAATTTCATATCCACTTACAATTCCAATAAACGGAAATATCCTGAAACCAGTTATTGTTTCATGTGATGGTAAAGAACCAATTAGAAATACATTTAGCGAGCTTAAACCGATTTCTTCAAAAGCTTCTCTTAGAGCTGTAACATCAAGACTTTTATCCTTATCGTCAAACTTGCCTCCTGGAAAAGAAATTTGTCCCGAATGCGTTTTCATATTCGTCGAACGGCGAGTGAGAATAACTTGCCACATAGAATTTTCATATTGTAATGGAACCAGGACTGAAGCAGGATGTAAATTTATATTTGTTCTGTTTTGCTTAAGATGCAGATCAAAGGTGGTATCCACTTTTCTTTTAAAATCATTATGATAGTCAGTAGGGTTGATAATACCTCTTATTTTTTCTATTAATTCTTCTTTTTTTGAAAAATCAACCTTCATAGTAGTCAAGAATTTGTTTAAGTGAAAACTGAAATTTTCGTCCACAGAATTGACAGTTTGCAGAAATTTTTTCCTTCTTATCATACATATCTTCTAGCTGCTCTTTTGGATATTTAGATAGAGTGTAGAGTAGTGTTTTTCGTTTACAAGAGCATCCAAATTTTATCTTTGTCTCTTTAAATACTGTTAATGAGCTGTGTTGGAAAATATTATCCAAAAATTTATATTGATTAAATTCTGCATTCATTGAATCCTTTATTTGTTCAGTTATTCTTTCCTTTAAAATATCCCAACTTTTGTCATCAATATATTTGTTATCATGCTCGTCTGGCAATGCTTGCAACATAAACCCAGAGGCAATCCAATTTCTTCCACTTTTTGCACTGTGCTTCTTTGAAATATTCAAATCAAAGAATGTTTTAATTTGTTCTGACTGAAAAAAATAATTTTCGGCTGATTTACTGAGACTGCCTTCGATAATTGGGGTTATGCCCTGATAAGGCTCCATATTTTTCCCTTGATCAATAGTAATTGCGAATAATCCTGTATCGAGATTTAAATGCGTAGCTTCTTTGTCATAATCTGCATATGCTCTTATATTTGCAGGCTTTCCCTGATCCTTTGGGGCATAATAATCTGTTGCCAACAACTTTATACTTTCATTGCCTCTTATCTGTAATGACAGTCTCCATCTTATTTTAATCATCTCTCCTATTAAAGCAGTAAGAAGTAGTGCTTCGAATAGGAGTTTACAAACTTTATCAGGGAAGCGATGATGTCTTATTGTATCTGAAGCTAACTTCTCTATTCGTGCAAAGCGACCTCTTAGATTTTTATCATCAATCTGGAATGGTAAAACTGAGTCTAAAAAATAGTTTTTCATATACTTCGTTTTTAATTAGTGGTTATTGATGTTTATTTAATATTAAATGCGAAAACAACAACAATTAGGTAGTAAGCGTTGAAGCTGTTTGGTGAAAGAGTTAATTACAAAATTAAATACCAGAGAAGAGTTGGTGCCTATGGTATTATTTTGCAAAAGAATGACCTTATTTTAACCGAGCAAATAACTAAAGAGAATGGTACAGAGCTTCAATTACCTGGAGGAGGCTTGAATGAGAATGAGTCCTTCATTCGTGCTCTTTATCGAGAGGTAATAGAGGAAACAGGTTGGGGCATTAAAGTTCTTAAAAAAGAAGGGATATTCCAACGTTTTACATACATGCCGGAATACAAAATTTGGGCCCATAAAATATGCCATATTTACCGATGTGCCGCAACGATGAGAAAAACAGAACATCTTGAGAAAAATCATCGATCTGTAATTATGAGCAAAAAAAAAGCTTTGGAAAAAGTTGTGGATACTGGGTTCAAATATTTTATTCAAAACATTTAGCTAATTTGTCAGGAGCTTTCTTAGGAGCTCTTTTGTTGGCCAACTGTCTGCTGAAAGTCCAAATTCTAATTGAACCAACCTAACAGCCTGCCTAGTCTTTGCACCTAATATTCCGTCTACTTTTCCGACATCATACCCTTTAGATCTTAGAACGTTTTGTAATTTTATCATTGCTTCAATATCTAAAATATCAGACGGGTTGTTATGCTTATATTTTTTTGCTCCACCAAGTCTTTTAGCTAAGTGAGCAGCTGTAACGGTATAGATGAAGCTATCGTTCCATTTCAAATAAACTTCAAAATTTTTAAATGCCAGAAATGCTGGACCTTTCTTTCCCTGAGGCAATAAGAGCGTTGAATAAAGGTTTTCATCTATTTTCAATTTTTCTCTTCTTAATTTTAGGCCTAAGTTTTCCCAATCCTTAAGAGCTCTTCCCCTTCCAAATCCCGCTAATTCCCAATAAAAGTCTTTCGGTAATATCACTTCCTCTAACCAAGCCTCCCCCTTTGCCCAACCCATATGGTTTATCAAATTGGCTGCTGTTAAAATGGCATCTTCAGGCGTTTCCTTTAAAGAAATCTGGCCGTCCTTGTTACCGTCAACACCAAATTCCAAGATATCCTGAGGTAACATCTGAACTTGCCCTATTTCTCCTGCCCAAGCTCCTGTTGTATCGTAATCAATATCGCCACGCTCAATCAATTGCATTGCTGCAATGAATTCGGGCTGAAAGAGCTCGGGTCTTCTACAATCAAATGCCAGGGAAGCTAAGGAATTAAGAGTATTAAAATTTCCTTGAACGGCTCCAAAATCAGTCTCCATAGCCCAAAAAGCCGTGATCACTTCTTTTGGCACTCCATATACAGCTAAGGCTTTATTAAAAACAGTTTGATATTTTTTGAAATTTTTTTTCCCGTTTACCAATCTGTAATCATTTATTGCTCTTTTGGAGAAATCAAGGAAGCTCAATTTGAAACTTCTTTGTTTTCTATCAAGTTTGATAATGGCCGGGTTAAATTTTGCTCGTCTAATGGTTTTTTTTACTACTTCAGTACTTATACCGATACTAGTTGCATAGCTTTCTGTTTCTTTTAAAAA
>CACBNQ010000044.1 GCA_902540655.1 uncultured Alphaproteobacteria bacterium
GTTTGATAAACAAGAATGCAGTCTCCGTAAAGCTTTTGGCAAAAGGATCTATCGCCTCTAAAGTAAAAATTGAAGTGTCGAGCGCTTCTGAAAAAGCAAGACAAGCAGTTGAAAAGATGGGTGGTGAGCTCAATCTTATTTCTTCATAAAAGGAAAATTGATCTATGGTATCTGCAGCAGAACAGATGGCAGCCAACTTGAGTTGGAGCTCTATTGGTAAAGCTAAGGAACTTCAGAACAGGATACTTTATGCATTGTTGCTTCTAATTATTTACAGAGCGGGTACTTATGTGCCAGTCCCCGGTGTAGATGCTGAACAATTGAAAGCTTTTTTTGAACAAAATGCTCAGGGCATAGGTGGAATGCTAAATATGTTTACCGGTGGAGCGGTAGGAAGGATGGCTGTATTCGCACTGGGAATTATGCCCTATATTACATCCTCAATTATCATGCAATTGTTGACCTCTATGGTTCCATACCTTGAACAACTTAAAAAAGAGGGAGAGCAGGGTAGACAGAAAATAAATCAGTATACAAGATACGGTACAGTGGTTCTTGCTTTCTTTCAATCATGGGGGATAGCCGCTGGCATAGAGTCTCAGGGTCTAGCGTCAGAACCTGGGCTTTTCTTTCGCGTGTCCTGCGTCGTTACACTCGTGGGAGGCACAATGCTTTTAATGTGGCTTGGAGAGCAGATAACTCAAAGGGGTATTGGGAACGGTATCTCATTAATTATATACGTTGGTATAATTGCCGAATTACCGGGAGCTTTAGGACAGTTTTTTGCATCTGGTCGATCTGGAGCACTAAGTGCTTTTACCATTATTTTTCTAATAATTGTAGTAATTGCTGTTATAGCATTTGTTGTTTTCGTTGAAAGGGCTCTGCGCAAGGTTCCTCTACAGTACCCTAGAAGACAAGTAGGAATGAAAATATTTGAGGGCGAAAACTCTAATCTGCCGATAAAAGTGAATCCAGCAGGCGTCATTCCTGCAATATTCGCATCATCATTACTATTACTGCCCACAACTATGACCGCGTTCTCATCCAACGATAGTTCCGGTTTTGTTGGATTTTTAGCTGCTTATCTAGGCCCCGGACAAGTACTCTACTATTTGTTCTTTGGTGGTATGATTATTTTCTTCACCTATTTTTACACACTAAATGTATCTTTTAAACCAGAGGACGTTGCAGAAAATATAAAGAAGCAGGGGGGATTTGTTCCTGGAATACGGCCAGGACCAAAAACAGCTGAATACCTTGAATTCGTAGTGGTTAGGCTCTTAGTAGTCGGGTCACTATATTTGGCCGCAGTCTGTCTCTTACCTGAGTTTTTAAGAGCGCAGATGAATGTTCCTTTTTACTTTGGGGGTACATCAGTACTAATCGTTGTATCTGTTACTTTGGATACAGTTGGACAATTGCAATCGCACCTCTTAGCTTATCAATATGAAGGTTTAATTGAGAAGTCACGCCTAGGTAAGAAAAATAAAAGGCAAAGTAGGTTTAGACGATGATTATAATATTGTTTGGGCCTCCAGGAGCCGGAAAAGGGACGCAAGCTCAAAGATTGGTCGATAAACACAACCTAAAACAATTATCGACTGGAGACATGCTAAGAGAGGCTATAACTGAAGGAAGTGAATTAGGTATAAAAGCGAGCTCTATTATGGATCGAGGTGAGTTGGTTTCTGACGATATAATACTATCAATGATTAAAGATAAGTTAAAAAAAAGTGACAGTGACGGGTTTATATTCGATGGATTTCCTCGCAATTTGGAGCAGGCTAGAGCGTTAGATAACATATTACGTGAGTTAAAGTTAAGGTTAGATTTGGTAATCGAAATAGTAGTGAATGATGAGGTTTTAATAAACAGAATTGAAAATCGCGCCAAAGAAAGCAAAAACGCTCGAAGCGATGATAACCAAGAAGTGCTAAAAAACAGGCTGAACATCTATCATGAGAGTACAGAAATGATAAAACCATACTATTTAGAGCAGAAAAAACTCGTTAAAATAGATGGGATGAGAAGTATTGAGCAAGTTAGCAGCGACATTGAAGATAAATTAATAATATTAAGAAATGATGCAATAGGTACCTAATATTGCATCTAGAGAAGAAGGCTGAGATGACATTTTAAGGAATAAAGGAAATATTATATTGATCTATTGACCTTATTAGTTTAAGCGCTATAAAGACAGTCTGAGTGATTATTCAGTTATAGAAAATATTAGTGGAGAGTAAGAATGGCTAGAATAGCCGGGATAAATTTGCCGACAAACAAGAGGGTCTTAATTGCCCTAACTTACATACACGGTATTGGCAAAGTGACTTCTAAAGGTATATGCGATGCTGCGGGGGTTAATGCATCAACAAGGGTTAACCAACTTTCCGAGCATGAAGTCGCCTCTATAAGACAGCATATCGACGGTAATGTGGTGGTAGAGGGTGACTTGAGAAGGGAAAGGACGATAAACATTAAGAGGCTTATGGACCTCGGATGTTACAGGGGCTTAAGACACAGGAGAGGGTTACCTGTAAGAGGGCAGAGAACGCACACCAATGCTAGAACAAGAAAAGGACCAGCAAAAGCTATAGCTGGTAAGAAAAAATAAGACGGAAAATCACATGGTTAAGAAAAAGAAGAAAGAAAAGAAAAACATTACAACCGGAATTGCTCATATAAATTCCAGTTTCAATAACACCAAAGTTCTAATTTCTGACGTGCAAGGAAACGCGATAGCGTGGTCTTCGAGTGGAACTATGGGTTTCAAAGGTTCAAGAAAGGCAACCCCATATGCCGCGCAGTTGGCAGCAGAGGATGCTGGAAAGAAGGCGCAGGAGCATGGTATGAAGTCTCTTGATGTACATGTTCAAGGTCCGGGCTCCGGTAGAGAGTCAGCACTGAGAGCACTGTCCGCTATTGGAATGAACGTAACGTCGATTAGAGATGTTACGCCAATTGCACATAATGGATGTAGACCACCAAAACGACGGCGTGTCTAAAGACACATCGTAAATTTTCAACCTCGGGAACGCTTAGCTGTTACGGATCTAGCTAATGTAAGAATGGAGGACCAGATGATCCACAAAAACTGGCATGAACTTATAAAACCTTCGGGTCTAAATTTAGTCAACGATGAACAAAATCCAAATTCTGCAACTATTGTTGTTGAGCCACTCGAAAGAGGGTTTGGGCTTACCCTAGGAAATGCTCTTAGAAGAACGCTTCTTTCCTCTCTTCAAGGAGCTTCGATTACTTCAGTAAAGATAAATAGTGTTTTACACGAATTTTCTTCAATACCAGGCGTAAGAGAGGATGTTACAGATATAGTTTTAAATCTAAAGGCTATCGCAGTAGGTATGGAAGTAGAGGGTCCAAAGAAATTAACATTAAAAGAGCAAGGCCCTAAGGCTGTTACCGCCGGAGACATTGTTGAGACAAATGGAATAAGCATTCTCAACAAAGATGCTATTATATGTCAGCTAGATGAAGGTGGATCACTTGATATGGAACTTACGGTTGACACGGGTAAAGGATACGTGCCAGGTGATAAACATAGAGAAGAAGATATGGCTATAGGTTTGATATCTGTAGATGCTATGTTTTCTCCCGTGAAAAAAGTCTCATACAAGGTGGACTCTACGCGCGAAGGGCAAGTTCTTGACTATGATAAACTCTCGCTATCAATAGAGACCGATGGATCAGTGAGTCCGGAGGACGCAATAGCTTTTGCTGCTAGAATATTACAAGATCAGCTTACTGTTTTTGTCAATTTTGAGGAGCCCCAAGCTGAAGAAATTGCTAGTGAAGACGATGAGCTAGCCTTTAATCCACTTTTATTGAAAAAAGTTGAAGAACTTGAGCTATCAGTAAGGTCTGCAAATTGCTTAAAGAACGATAATATTGTTTACATTGGTGATTTAATTTTAAAAACGGAATCGGAAATGTTAAGAACTCCTAACTTTGGCAGAAAATCTCTCAATGAAATTAAGGAAGTTCTTACTTCAATGGGACTGCATTTAGGAATGGATGTTTCTGAGTGGCCACCTGAAAACATTGAGGAACTTGCAAAAAAACACGAAGATCAATATTAAATAATTATATAAGAGATGCACAATGAGACATTCACATGGTTACAGAAAGTTAAACAGAACGCATGAACACAGGTCAGCTATGTTTGCTAATATGGCTTGTAGTTTAATTGAGCATGAACAAATCAAAACAACCCTTCCTAAAGCAAAAGAACTGAAGCCGATTGTAGAAAAGTTAATAACCCTCGCGAAGAAGGACAATTTGCATTCTAGAAGAATTTTAATTTCAAGGATTAAACAGCAAGATGCTGTAAAAAAATTATTTGATGTTCTAGCAGCACGTTATAAAGATCGACATGGAGGCTGTGTAAGAGTTCTAAAAGCTGGTCAAAGATATGGGGACATGGCGGATATGGCTATAATTGAACTTGTTGATAGAGACGAAAACGCTAAAGGTGCAGGTGACCGAAAACGTATGGAAGAACAGGAAAGAGCCGAAGACACCGAAAATTAGAAAGTGATTAACTGCTTATTAATGGCTGATAGCCTAGACATAATTGTTGAAGAAGATGGAATTGACTGCAGGCTGAGTACCTGGATTAAAAGGAGTGATAGGCGGCTAACATTCAACTCGGTGAATACGCTCTGTAGAAAAGGTTTGATTAAAGTTAACGGCATTAAGACACAGGCGTCCTACAGGCTCGTAATAGGTGACGTAATTACAATACCTAGTACTTCATTGACTGTCAGCGGTGATGCATCAACCCCAAAAATTGATCTTAAGGTGGCTAAGCTGCTAACTGATGCAATAATTTTAAAGGATAAGCATTTTATTGCTCTGAACAAACCAGAGGGTTTAGCTTCACAAGGAGGTAGTAGACAGGGAACGCGTCATGTTGATGCATATAGATCTACACTACAATTTGGTGCAAAGGATCTTCCAAGATTGATTCATAGGCTTGATAAGGAAACCTCTGGAATTTTATTGCTAGCTAGAGACGCCAAGACGGCTGGCGCTTTTGCTAATCTATTCAGGGACAAACAGGTTGAGAAGATATATTGGGCACTTGTTGAAGGGGTACCAAAAAAAGAAAGAGGTGTATTAGAAAGCTACATCGGGAACGTAGATATTTGGAAGCCCAGTATTAATCGGGGACTTATAGAGCAAAAAAAAAGTAGGCAGAATAATGCTAATAAAAAAAAAGCACTTACTTCCTATAAAGTGATACAAAAAATAGGGTCAAAATATGCGTGGCTAGAATTAAAGCCTGTTACCGGGCGTACTCATCAGTTGAGAATTCATTGTGCTGAGTTAGGAAATCCCATCGTAGGAGATAGAAAGTACAAAAGCAGTAAAGATAAGAATTCTCAAGACCTTCCAGATAGCTTCAAAAAGCTCTTTCTGCATGCCAGGTGCGTTAGTTTCGTGCATCCAATATCAAAAAAGACAACAAAAATTGAGGCACCTTTGCCTAAGCATATGGGTTTAGTTTGGAAACATTTTGGTTGGAAAATTTGATATGCAATTAAAGTTTTAGAACCAAACAACTATGATTATTAGTAAAGACAAATACTGGAAAAGAGTCAGAAAAGAGGAGCAGAGTAAAAAGTTGTTCCTCGTTTACTTAGATGAGGTATGCCTCAAGTCAGATAAAGGGCATAAATTAAAGCTGTCTGAACAATTAGCTAACGAGGTTGTGAGGGAGTGGAGTGCTGATGGAAAACTAAGTCGTATTAAAAATAGTTTCTTTACAAAATTTTGTTTTTCAGCAACTGACATTACAAAAACAGAGAGGGAAGCTGTTTTAGGTTGCTTGATCGAATACGGCAACTGTGATCCTATTTGTTATATTGCAAGTGAACCAACAAAATTACATTTGAAGCAAGAAAAACTCTATAGTCCCTTGATAAATTGGGCTGAAAAATTTTTTTCAATAAAATTAAATGTAGGAACAGGACTTCTTTTTGTAGAGCAGCCACCCTCAAACGCCAACATAATAAAAACATATTTAGAGGAGCTTGATAACTTCCATTTAACCGCAATACATGAGCTGACTAAAAGCCTAGGATCTCTTTTTACTTGTCTAGCGCTCTATAAAGACCTAATAAATCTGGAACTCGCTTGGGAAGTTGCTAATGTTGAAGATAACTTTAGAATTGAAGTCTGGGGTGATGTTGAAGAAGAAAAGCAGAAAAGAAGTGTAGATTTTGATCATTTCAAAGATCTGACAAAATTACTTCAAATGATCTAGTTTGGGGGCTCTGAGAATCATAGATGATTGAAGAATCAGTGTTCAAGGAACATTGTCTAAAAAAATAAGATAATACACCTCTTAATTTACTGATTTTAATGACTTTTTTCTATATGAATAATTAAAAGTGGAAAAATATGTGAGAATGTTTAAACTTACGTTTTTTAAAGTGTGTACGGGTATTTTAATACACACGAAAGTTTCGAAACTTAAATTAGGTTAAAGAAGGAAAAAATATGAAGAAATTATTTTTGGGAGTGCTAACAACGTTGGCTTTGGCTGCTGGTGGTACTTTTGCTGGAACATTAGATGATGTGAAGGCACGCGGAAATTTACTATGTGGTGTATCCACGGGTGCACCTGGTTTTGCTACTGTTGATGATAGCGGCAAAGATGTTGGGTTTGACGTAGACTATTGTCGAGCTCTAGCAGCTGCGATTTTTGGTGATCCAATGGCAGTGAAATTTGTCGGTTTAACCTCTGCAGTAAGATTTACAGCATTGGCAGCAGGAGAAGTTGACATACTTGCTAGAAACACAACATGGACATATAGCAGAGATACCGACCTGAAGCAGACATTTTTAGGTGTAAACTATTATGATGGTCAAGGTTTTATGGTTAAGAAAGAACTAGGTGTTAAGTCTACAACAGAATTAGACGGTGCGACCGTATGTATTCAAGTTGGGACAACAACAGAACTTAACCTTGCTGACTACTTCAAGGAAAATGGTATGAGCTACGAGCCTGTGCCAACTGCTGATAATGCTGAATCTCAACAACAGTATCTTGCTGGAGCGTGTGATACATACACAACCGATGCCTCCGCATTACACGGTACAAGAGTAAACCTTGAAAACCCTGATGACCACCTCGTTTTGCCAGAAATCATTTCAAAAGAGCCACTTGGACCTCTTGTGAGACACGGTGATGATAATTGGGCTGACATAGGACGTTGGGTGCTGAATGCGCTAGTTATTGCTGAAGAAAAAGGAATAACAAAGGCTAATATCGATAGTTGGAAAGATACTAAAGATGCCGAGATCCATAGACTTCTCGGAACCGGTGATGATGATATTCTAGCTATGGTAGGACTTCCTAAGAACGCTATGTACAACGCGATAAAAGCTGGTGGAAACTATGGTGAAATTTTTGAAAATAATCTAGGTGCTACAAGCGGTATTAACATTGAAAGAGGTGTGAACGCGTCTTGGACTAAGGGCGGTATTCTTTATTCACCTCCATTTAGATGATTTGAAAACCTATTTAAAAAGGGGGCGTCTTGAACGCCCCCTTTTTCGTTTATAAATATAATTGAATTTTTACTAAACCTACATGTTGCAGGTTTTAATAATTTATATTACCTCTGTAGATAAAATTTTATAAACTATAGTCAGATGTAAATTATGGAACTAATATGAGCTCACCAACTCTTCCACCATCAGAAAGCTTTAAATTTAGTATGTTGCTAAGTGACACACGTTATAGAGGAATGTCACTACAAGTAATCACGTTTATAATATTTATGGCTATATTTTTCTGGCTAGTCGATAATACTATTAAAAACTTAGCTTTGCTTGATAAAGATGTGAGCTTTAATTTTTTATGGCTAAGAGCCGGATACGACATTAACCAACGACTAATACCTTACACTAGCGATAGTACACACGGAATGGCAGCTTTAGTTGGCATTCTTAATACTCTACTGGTTGCATTTGTAGGGTGCATAATTGCTACAGTCCTAGGGCTTTTTGTCGGTATTCTACGCCTCTCAAAAAATTGGATTGTGGCAAAGCTTATGTCTGCCTACATAGAAGGTTTCAGAAATGTCCCAGTACTTCTTTGGATTGTAATGGTTTTTGCTTTGCTTACCGAATTTACGCCCGCACCAAGGGCTTTCAAAGGTGCTGAACCTGAAGCTACGATGTTATTTTTTGAGAGTGTAGCGATAACGAATCGAGGGACGTATTTTCCAGCACCAGTTTTGGCCGAGGGAGCCTATTGGCTACTGCTGTGCTTTGGTATTTCGGTAGTCGCCGCTATCTATTTTATTCGATATGCAAATAAACAGAAAAAAGTTACTGGAAAAAGCTTACCTACATTTTGGATTAGTGTAGCAGTAATTATTTTTCCAACATTAATACTCTTTTTCGCAATGGGTCAGCCAGTTTCACTTGAGTATCCTTATCTCAAGGGATTTAATTTTAAAGACGGAATACACCTTCGAAACTCATTTCTTGCATTGACCTTAGCATTAGCCTTTTATACCTCGGCCTTTATTGCTGAGATAGTAAGGGCAGGCATCATGGCAGTTTCAAAAGGCCAATCTGAGGCAGCAGCATCTCTGGGTTTGAGACCTAACAAGATAATGAGCCTTATAATCCTCCCACAGGCTTTGAGGATTATTGTGCCTCCTCTTATCTCGAATTATCTAAATTTAACGAAAAATTCATCTCTTGCCATCGCCGTGGGATACATGGACGTTAGAGGAACTCTAGGAGGAATTACTCTTAATCAGACTGGGAGAGAGTTGGAGTCAATGCTATTGCTCATGGGTTTTTATCTTGCAGTATCATTGTTGATCTCTTCGTTTATCAATTACTTTAATCGGTCTTTTCAAATAGTGGTGCGATAATGACTAAGATAGCCTTTGTAAGAAAAAAAGAAATACCGCCATCAGCACCCCCAATAACAGAGGTTGGGCTTATTGGATGGTTAAGACAAAATTTATTTTCATCATGGCTAAACTCTATACTCACAGTGTTGTCGGTATACTTTATAGTTATAATATTATGGGATTTCATACCTTGGGCTTATGGAGGACACTGGAATACTAAATCGCTAAGAGAATGTTTAGACTTAGACCCAGATGTAGCTTGCTTTTCAGTACTTACGGCTAGATGGAAACAATTGCTTTTCGGACTGTATCCAGCTGAGGAGTATTGGAGGCCGACATTAACTTTTATCTTTTTGTTGCTTGCCATCGTTCCAATATTATTTCCAAAGTTTTTTCGTTTTTTTTGGTTTTCAATAATTTATCCCGGATTAGCTGTATGGCTTCTGTGGGGGGGATCGTTTTGGTCAATTAGCATAGTATATATTGGGTTAACTTTAGGAGCGTTGTTTTTTCTGACTTTGATAAGACGATATCTAAAAAACTATATGATAGCAGCTATCCTTGCTTTCTTATTTACTGCCGTTTTTTTTCTCTTTATCTCCAATCCATTGGTAGGTCTTCTTAACGCTATTTTGCCTTTTAGTCTTCCTTTCGTTGAGTCTTTAAAGATGGGTGGATTTACTTTGTCTTTGATCGTGGGAGTTACAGGAATTGTTGCGTCTTTTCCCATCGGGATTTTATTGGCATTGGGTAGACAGTCTAATTTACCAGTAATAAAAATGATATGTGTAGGGTTCATTGAGTTTATAAGAGGCGTACCGCTAATAACATTGTTATTTGTTGCGTCCGTTCTATTAAACTACTTTTTACCGCCAGGAACAAACTTTGATATTGTGTTGAGAGTAGTAATTATGGTTACGTTGTTTTCTGCAGCGTATATGGCCGAGGTAATTCGAGGCGGGCTCGCGGGATTACCATTAGGTCAACATGAAGCGTCAGCGTCTTTAGGGCTCACTTACTGGCAATCACAACAACTTATAATTATGCCGCAGGCATTAAAAATATCTATTCCAGGTATTGTGAATACCTTTATTGGTTTGTTTAAAGATACAACTCTTGTATCCATAATAAGTTTAAGAGATCCGGTCGGGCTTGCGTCGACAATAAGAGCGGATCAAAAGTGGAATGGTATTTATTGGGAACTCTACGTTGCTATTGGATTGATGTTCTTTATTTTTTGTTGGGGTATGTCCCAGTACTCACAATATTTAGAGAGAAAATTAAAAACGGATAAATAGAATTGTCAATTTAGGTTAGGAGTAAGATTAATATGGAAAAAACTAAGATAAACATAACAGATGAAGTAGCTATCCACATATCTGATATGAACAAGTGGTTTGGTAACTTCCACGTACTTAGGGATATTAATCTGGAAGTGAGAAGAGGTGAGAGAATTGTTGTCTGCGGACCATCTGGATCTGGAAAATCAACACTAATAAGATGCATTAATAGACTTGAAGAGCATCAAAAGGGAAGCATAATTGTTGACGGTACAGAGCTTACCACTGACCTAAAGAATATTGATAAGATCAGATCTGAAGTTGGTATGGTCTTTCAGCACTTTAATTTGTTCCCTCATTTGACAACTTTAGAAAATTGTACTTTAGCTCCTATCTGGGTTAGAGAAACTCCGGAAAAAGAAGCTACAGAGATCGCAATGGAGATGCTTGAAAAAGTGAAAATTCCTGAACAGGCTCATAAATACCCAGGTCAACTTTCTGGTGGACAACAACAAAGAGTAGCAATTGCAAGATCTCTATGCATGAAACCAAGAATAATGTTATTTGATGAAGTGACTTCCGCATTGGACCCTGAAATGATTAAAGAGGTGCTGGATACTATGATTCAGTTAGCTGAAGAAGGTATGACGATGATTTGTGTTACGCATGAGATGGGCTTTGCTAGGCAAGTTGCGGATAGAGTTATATTCATGGACGATGGTCAGATTGTTGAGCAAAACGAACCGGAAGAGTTCTTTAAAAATCCACAGTCTGATAGAACAAAGTTGTTTTTGAGCCAGATATTAGGTCATTAACCTACTCATTCAGAAAAGCACGCATATGAAAATTTGACTGTTCTTTTAGTCTTAAATTCTGACCAAAAGGGCAGGATCTTCTGACAAGACAACCGTCTCTACACTCTTGACCAATAGGTGTTTTCAAATATTCCTTACATCGCATGACATCATAGCCACCCTTGTTAAGTGCACTTACTGGACAAGCGGTGATGCATGGTTTCTCACATGGGGTACAGATATCTTTCGAGTTATTTGGTGATTCAATATATTCATTTATACCGAGTGCCCCTCGAAAAGAAATAAATAGTCCCTTTTCTTTATGTACTAAAAGGTGAATTGGGGATGGTCTCATTGTCGGACATTTTTGTGCCCACGTGTAAAATGGCTGAAAGGGCTCTTCAAAAGGAAAAAATGATCTTGCATCAAATTTTAATGCAATTTCCTTTATGGTCTTTTTTGACCATCTATCGAGTGGGTTTTCTTTTTTATCCTTGTATTCCCTACTTTTTTTAAACACGTCCCAAAAATAAGGCTCTTTTGCTCCTATTAGCAAAATGGTTCTCACTTTAGAGCAAACATTATCGGACCCATCTGGGTTAAAATAGCCTACGATATCGAGGCTTTTCTTATCTAGCATTCTTTGAATAAACAGAAGGGTATTCGACATTCTAGAAGCTAGTCGAAAGTTTTTTTAAAGAGAGTGCCTACTCCATGGCTAGTAAAAAGCTCGAGAAGACAGGCATGATCAACTCTCCCATCGATTATCACGGATGCCCTAACACCCTCTTCAATTGCTTTTATCGACGTATTTACCTTGGGGATCATTCCCGAGTTAATAATTCCTGAGCCTATCAAGTTTTTTGCTTGTTCTATAGTTAATTGATTAATCAACTGATCTTCACTATCTTTTACACCGACCACATCCGTCAGCAGTAAGAGACGATCAGCTAAGAGGCTTGAAGCTATAGCACCAGCTGCCGTATCACCATTAATATTGAATGTTTCGCCCTTTATTCCAAAACCGATGGGGGCGATAACGGGTATAAAGTCACTCTTTATAAAATTCTGGACTATATCAGTATCAACCTTTTTTATCTTCCCAACAAAGCCAAGTTTGGGATTATCTTGCTCACATTCAATCATATTTGCATCTTTTCCGGATAGTCCAACACCTTTCCCACCTTGGCTATTTATTGCATTAACTATAGATTTGTTAACATTTCCAGAGAGCACCATTTCAACGACTTCCATAGTTTTGCCATCCGTTATTCTTTTTCCCTCAGCAAATTCACTTTCAATTTTTAAATCCGATAATACCTTATTAATCATAGGGCCACCGCCGTGCACTATCACTGGGTTGACGCCACATTGCTTTATTAAAACAATATCTCGCGCAAAATTTTCCATTGAGGGTTTGCTCGTCATGGCATGACCCCCAAGCTTAATAACTATTGTAGAATCCTCATATCTCTGGATGTATGGTAGCGCTTCGGCCAGGGTGGCTGCCGTTTGCTTAAAATTATTTTCTATTTTACCGTTCATAGCAAAACCTAATGCAATTATAATGCTGATTTGTCAATTATTTTGATTTAAACCTAAAGTTGAGAACATTACGTCTCGAATTTCACTAATACCGCTTTTTTTTATCGCTGATGTCAGTAAAAATTCTGGATTGCAGGCAGGATGCTCCTCTATTTTGCTATTTATTTCGTGTAGAAGTTTGGGCATATCAGTTTTCTTAACCTTATCTATTTTGGTAAGTATTATTTGATAATTCACAGCATAGGTATCCAAAAAGGAGAAAAATTCTCTATCGTTATCTTTTAAACCGTGCCTCGCATCGACAAGAGTAAATACCCTCTTAAGTGAACGTCTTTCTGCGATATATGACTTTATGAGAGTCTTCCAATCTGACCTTTTATCTTTTGACGTTTTTGCGTAACCATAGCCTGGGAGGTCAACGATATAGCTTTTTTCTCCCAATGAAAAAAAATTTAATTCTTGAGTTCGGCCTGGCGTCTTGGAAGTTCTAGCAAGGTTTCGTCTCTCAAATAAGGCATTTATTAGTGAGGATTTTCCAACATTAGATCGGCCTATAAAGCAAACTTCTGCCTCTCTGTCTGGAGGCAAACCATCAATCCCAGCTACCCCTTTTAAAAAAGAGACTTCATTTAATAAAGGTGATTTTATAATCTATGGCTCCCTTATCAGTTTTCTTTGGAGGCCCCTTCCTTTTTAAAGGAGCTCACAATATTTCCAAAAATATCTGGTTTCACGCCTTGTGATGCCATAATAAAATACTGTTGTGCAAACGTAATGATATTATTTGCTACCCAATAAATTACTAGGCCACTAGAGAACTGCCCAAGAAGGAACATGAAAATCCAGGGCATCCATGCAAAAATCATTTGCTGTGTTTTATCAGTTGGCGCTGGATTAAGCTTCTGTTGCAACCACATTGTTACACCCATAAGTATCGGGTAGACCCCAATAGAAAAAATAACAAGAAAACTTTCTGGGCCAGGCGGCGAGAATGGCAGCAAGCCAAATAAGTTTAATATAGAGCTGGGATCGGGAGCTGAGAGGTCGGTGATCCATCCTATGAACGGAGCATGCCTTACTTCAATGGTAACAAAAAGGACTTTGTATAGTGAGAAGAATATCGGAATTTGCAAAAGTATTGGTAAGCAGCCGGCAGCAGG
>CACBNQ010000045.1 GCA_902540655.1 uncultured Alphaproteobacteria bacterium
AATTGCATTTATTAAAAAACCAGTGGCCCTACCCCCTTCCTTCTCAATGTTTGCAACTGAAATATCTAGACCTTCTTGGTTAGTCCTCCTTGAAATCACTGCGTGGTAACCAGAAGATGCAAATTTTTTGGCAACATTCACACCAATGCCGGCTCCAGCACCGATCACTAAACACACTTTTTTTTCTTGCATTTTTTTCACCAAAACATCAAATAAATTATATTTTTAATTTTAACACTCTCTCTGGCATCATCAATAAATAAAATTAATAGAAACATGCTGGATGTTTTTCCGATAGGTCTGATTTAGATATGATGAAAAAAGTAAACGTGGTTGCAGGCGCATTTCTCACACAGTTCATAATCGTTGGGATGTTATTTACCTATGGCGTACTTATGACCGAACTAGAAAAAGAGTTTGGTTGGTCAAGAACAGTTCTATCATCAATTGGAGCTGCCGGTTGGCTTGCATGGGGCATCTTTGCCATACCGGGAGGATATTTAAATGACCGACTTGGACCAAAAATTGTACTGGGAATAAATGGGTTCATTTTTGGGATAGGTTTCATCCTTTTTTCTAAATCCAGTGAGGTCTGGCATTTATTTTTGATATTTATTTTCTTTATTGGTACCGGTCTTAGCACTCATGATATATCCACATTATCAACTATCGCAAAATGGTTTGAGACCAAAAGAGGGCTAATGACTTCTATTGCCAAAATAGGTACTGCGATGGGACAAATGGTGATGCCTCCTCTTATAGCATTTTTAATAATCAGCTTTGGATGGCGCACAGCTACTCTTTATCTCGGCATTGCCGCAAGTATTGGATTAGTATTGGCTGCATCACTGATGTCAATTCCGAATGCTTCAAGCAATAATTTAGATAAAGAAGATACGAATATTGAGCTTTTGGACAAAAAAGTTTTTAACCTTTTGGCTTTCTGTCAGTTTTGTGTTTTCTTCGCCATGTTCACCACTATGACACACATTGCAGCACATGGTTTAAATGTAGGATTATCTCTAAAGGACAGTGCTTTACTTTTATCAATAATAGGTTTTTCGAGTATTTTTGGGAGACTTTCTATTGGCGTTTTAGCAGATAGATTAGGAGGCAAAAAAACATATATAGCTTGTTTGTTTCCTATGACTATCGCGTTGGTTACTATACCCTTCGCAGAAAATATACTCTTTATTTATATTCTCCTTTGTTTTTATGGGTTCTCACACGGAGGGCACTTTACAATAGCCCCCTTTATTATAGCTGAAAACTTTGGCCTCAGAAATCTTGGCACTATCTTTGGCAAAATAACATTTTTTGGTGCAATAGGCTCGGTAATAGGGCCGATTGTAGCAGGGGCTATATTTGATTTAACCCAAAGTTATTATTATGCATTTTTATTAGTCGGAGCTTTGGCTCTGATATCAATAATTTCGCTAACTTACCTACCAAATAACGACAAAAATCAAGTTGAACATTAGGTATTATTTAATTCCAGAAAATTATTGATGACCATTTGATCAATAAAGCGGTCAGAAGCTCCTTGGTTACTATTGTAAAAATTTTTTATATCTTGTATCTGACTTTCATCAAAGTTGTTACGTTTCATATCGTGATAAGCTGAAACCAGAGCAGATGCTAGCTCTTTTTTTCCACTAATTTTTTTTAAAATACCAATATCTAATGCTTCCAACGCTGGATATTCAATGCCCCAAATACTTGGGCCCACAATTACAGGTTTTTCTAAAGCAAAAGGCTCAATTATGTTATGAGATCCTTCATTGTTCAAAGAGTCACCCATAAAAACTAGATCAGACATTGCCATATAAAAATTCAACTCTCCAAGGCTATCACCCCACAACAGACTAAAATTATTTAAGTCCTTAATTTTTTTTTCATTACAAATTCTGAAATCTGACTTGATCTCCACCATTTCACTACGTCGTTTAACTTTTACCGAATTGTCTTCAAACAAAATCTTATATTTGCTAAAATCATTAGGATGTCTGGGAACTAGTATAAAAAAAATATCCTCATGCTTTTCATGTAGGTCTTTTATTATTTCACATATTATTGTAAATTCCTGTCTTCCAATACTGGCAAAACAAACCGTAAAATATTTCTTTAAAGCAATTTTTTTTAGCTTCAAAGCAGCATCAATTTGATGTAACGGAACCCTTTGTTCAAATCGAGCATCTCCCATAATTAAAACTTTTTTGGCCCCAAAGTACTCAAATCTTTTTTTATGCCTCTCAGATTTTGATAAAATCAAATCGAACTTTTCAATTAAATTAGCTTTAAGAAAAGGGAATTTTTTATCTCTAATAAACCCTTTTTCAGGGTATTGAGCCTGAGCAAATATTAGAGGGATTTTTTCCTTATAAGTAGTCGTGATCATCACTGGCCATAGATCACACTCAAGAATTATACAGCACCGCGGCTTGAAAATTTTTAGGAATCTTCTAACCATTAGAGATATTTCAAGTGGAGCGTAAACGATCACCATTTTATTTTCATTTATTTCTTTACGATATTCCTGCTGAGCAGCACTTTTGCCAGATAAAGTCAGCGTGGTAATTAATAGTTTTTCTCCATTCAAAAGAAGTTTCTTAAAAATTGGGCGTGCTGCTCTAAATTCTCCTAAAGATACTGCGTGACACCAACAAGCTCCTTTAAAATCTTTTTTGTATAAACTTAATCTTTCTTGGAGATTTGAAGCATATCCTGGTTCTTTTATAGAGCGATAGAAGAAATACAGTAGTGCAAATGGCAAAAATAAATACCAAAGAGCCTGATAAAGGTTTAACACAGTTGAGGCAAAGATTTTTTTTTTCAAACTAAATTTCAATCGACACTCCGAAAAAATTAACATATTAAAGCATTGCTTGCATATTAATTGAGCAATATCATTTTACTCACTCATTATTTTAAAAGATAGGCTTAAAAATTTTGAAAATAAACAATCGGACTATCAGCTCTAAAGAAGCTCCTCTCATAGTTGCGGAATTGGGTATAAATCATGGTGGCGATTTATTGGTTGCAGAGCAAATGGTTAAAATAGCTGCTGACAGAGGCTGTGAAGTAATTAAACATCAAACACACTTTCTTGATGATGAGATGACATCTGATGCAAAAAAAATTATGCCTCCTAACGCGGATGTTTCAATTTGGGATGTAATGGAAAAATGTTCCTTAAGCAAGGATGAAGAAATCAAATTAAAGAGACTAGTGGAGGACTTGGGAATGATTTACATTTCTACTCCCTTTTCAAGGTCTGCAGCGGATTTTTTAAATGATATAAACGTACCTGCCTTTAAGATTGGTTCTGGAGAGTGTGACAATCTTCTCTTAATTGAGCATATAGCGGATTTTGGTAAGCCAGTTATTCTTTCCACAGGTATGCAAAACTTATTGTCGGTAGAAAAGCCTGTAGAAATTTTTGAGAAAAAAAATATCGAATATGCGCTTTTAGAATGTACAAATATTTATCCTTGCCCACCAGAAGATATAGCACTTGGTAGCTTGGCACAGCTATCATATCAGTTCCCTAATGCTGAAATAGGTTTTTCAGACCATTCAATTGGACCAACAATGGCTTTAGCAGCTGTTGCATTGGGTGCAACTATCGTTGAAAAACACTTTACTGATACCAAAGACCGACACGGGCCCGACATTTCCTGTTCAATGGACCCAGATGAGCTCGAGCTTCTTATAAAAAAAAGCAAGGAAATAGCTTATTCAAGGGATAGAAAGAAGTTTATAGCCAATGTGGAAAAAGACGTTTATAAATTCGCGCGTTCTTCGATTGTTAGCGATAAAAATCTTAAAAAAGGTGATATTATTACTAGACAAAATATCTGGGCCAGAAGACCGGGAAACGGAGAAATACCTGCTTTTGAATTTGAAAAAGTTTTAGGGAAAACCTTAAAACGAGACATTGCTAGAAATACTCAGATAAAGTGGTCAGATTTGGAATAAAGAGATTAATGTGAAAAAACTGCTATTCATAACAGGCACAAGAGCTGACTTCGGTAAACTTGAACCATTAGCATCAAGCGCAAAATCAGCGGGATTTGGTATTTATTTTTTTGTGACTGGCATGCACCTTCTAGAGAAGTATGGACTTACTAATATAGAAGTTTCGAGAATGAAAAATATTACAAGATTTGAATTTGTTAATCAGATGGAAGGAGATCCACCGGTTAAGATACTTTCTCGAACAATAAAGGGAATTTCTGAATATGTAAGCCGATTAAAACCAGATCTTGTTTTGATTCATGGAGATAGAATTGAAGCAGTCGCTGCCTCCCTTGTTTGTGCAACAAAGAACATAAGAAGCGCACACATTGAAGGAGGAGAGGTGTCAGGAACCATAGATGAAGTTTATCGTCACTGTAATACAAAGTTATGTACAGTCCACTTCGTAAGTTCAAAATTGGCAAAAAAGCGTGTCACAAAACTTGGAGAGCACCCCGATAGGGTTTTTGTTCTAGGTTCTCCAGAACTTGATGCACATAAAGCAAGAAATTCAATCTCACTAAATGAAGTCTTGGATTACTATGATATTAAGTGGAATGATTATGGGATTTTTATTTTTCATTCTGTTACTTCAGAATTAGAGAGTTTAAAGAAAGAGATCCAATTTTGTTGCGATTCCCTAAAAAAAACAAAAAAGAACTTTATAGTTATTTCTCCAAATAATGATCCAGGATGTGAAATAATTTTTAAGACAATTGGAAAATTACCCAAATCTCATTTCAAACAGATACCTTCAATGAGATTTGCATATTTTTCGATATTACTAAAGCATTCTCAAGTTATTATAGGTAATAGTTCAGCGGGTGTTCGAGAAGCCCCCTTTCTTGGGATTCCCTCAATAAACATAGGCTCTCGCCAATTTAAAAGAGGTGGAGCTAAAAGTATAAAAGACTTTAATGTTTTTAAAGACGGGCAACTTGACAAGCTAGTTGAAAAACAATGGGGTAAACGCTTTGAGCCTGATACTAGTTTTGGAACCGGTCAATCTGCAAAAAAGTTCACAAAAATTTTAAGCGACAAAAAAATTTGGAAATTAAATTTACAGAAAACATTTTTTGAGACTTCTAAGTATTAAGAAATCCCTGTTTTAAACAAAAAATCTTGCTTGCTGCTAAAGTAGGCAAATATTGATGTGTCGAAACAAAATCTGGAAATATCGAGGCGTCACATACATAAAGATTGTTAGTCCCAAACACTTTAAAACTTTCATCGACTACTCCACTATTTTTATCTTTGCTCATTCTATTAGTTCCTATTAGATGGTATCCAGAAAACGTTTCTGATCCTATATTTCTTTCTATATCATCTTTATTGAAATTTTTCCCACTTTTAGCAAATCCTACTTTTTTCAAGAGATCGACAGCGCTTTGAAAAGCTTTGCAAGTAAGTTCTCTATCATATTTATTCGACAAATAGTTTGGATCAATTTGTATCTTGTTTTTACTATCAAAAGAGATAGATCCTTCCGATCTTGGAAAAACTTGAAAGCACCCAATTGATGCTCGCTGATTTTTTTGAAATTTAATGCCCTTGGACGATAATAAGCTTCTTTCTTGTGTGAAATGCACCAAATGATACCTTACCAAGTTATTTATACTAGCTTTCTTGTTAAAACTTGATTTATTCCAAGCAAGTGTAACACCTGGGCTTTTTAAGATCGAATTCTTTGAGGTAATGTACTTAACAAATTCGATAAATAATTTTAACCCGCGTGTTTTTTGGTTAAGCGTATCGAACCCTTTACAATCAAATTCAATCCTAAAATTAGCATGATCTTTCAAATGTTTTCCTACATGTTGTTGCTCAATCCTCAAAGGGATGCCGGCTTTAGAAATGTCTTTTGGGTCTCCGATCCCCGACCTCATCAGAATTAAAGGTGAAAATATTGTTCCTGCAGAAAGAATGATTTTTTTTGCGTTTACAATAATTTTTGCCTTAGTTACTAAATTTTCACACTCAACGCCTGAAACATAGTTGTCTTTGAAAAAGATTTTAATCGCACGCGTATTTGATAGCTTTTCAATATTTTTATGTTCTGCATTTTCTTTAAAATCATTTGAAAAATTATATCTCTTTGATCCTTTAATATTAAGATGAATTTTTCCCCATCCTTCTATAAGGTTATCTAAATCCGCAACCTCAGGAACGGCAATCTCATTAAGGGCTTTACAAAAAATATCTGTTAGTTCATCTGAATAACCATACTCTCTATTATATGAAAAACTTGGGTTATGGTATATGTGCTTTCCAACTCTCTGGAACATTTTTTTTGGCCAAAAGGAAAAAACCTCTTCAAACCGTTTTTCAAAACCTAAGTATGAGACATTTCCATTGATTAAGCTTGAACCACCAATCCCAATTCCCTGAAGAATAGGTAATTCTCTATTTCCTAGCCCAGCTTGTTTCTTTGATATAAAGCCTAAACAGTGTTTATTATTTTGCAGTAATTTTCCTGACAATAAAGGTATTTTATTTAAATAGCTTTTACCCTCAGAAGACCCTTGTTCAATTAAACAAACTTTAAAGCCTGACTTACTCGCATTTTTTGCGATTTCAAGCCCAGCTGTTCCAGCGCCAACAATCGCTAAATCATATGTTTGGAGAGACATACTCAATTCCCAATTTTTTTAGCTCTTTGATTAACGCTAATGCATCGTCAAACTCTTTTTCCGTATCAATATCTATTGAGCGTTTTATAGAAAGAGGAAAAGCCAAAGTTTTGGTGACAGGCATGAAGCCTTTTTCTTTTAGGATAGACATCGAACCTGAATACAAACTTCCATCTACGAAAGCTGAATTGCTATGTTTTTTGATGTCCTGCTCTTTGGGCAATTTTTTACCTATATGGCCTAAAAAAAAATCTGATTTTACTTCTCTGAAATTAGTTATCTCATAAATATCTTTTACTGAGTTGTAGTGTTTATTTACAGAAACCATGGAAACGCCACTTCCTAAGTTTTCAATTTGTTTGGAAAAAGAGACTAAATCATCCTTTAGTCTAATAGGTGACGTCGGTTGCAACAATATAAAGCTCCCAGCTAAGTAGTCATCTAAACGGATCAGTTGTCTCTCAGCTAGCCTATAAATACAATCAAGTATGACATCAGATAGAATTGCTTTATCATCAGAGAGTTCTGGTTTCCTATGAACGACTAAAACATTTGAAGCATATTTCTTTTTTACAAAATCTAAAATCTGATAATCATCACTAGTGCAAACTACCGAAATTTCTCTTGATCCTCTAAGCTGTCGCTTTAAAAATAATCCTGCTGCCAAGCTCCACTCAAACAAGGGAAACCCAAAAAAGTTCTTAAAGTTCTTATTTATAAGTCTTTTTGAATTTTTACGAGCTGGAATGACAATAACTAAATTTTCATTAAGAGCATTCATTAATATCACTGGCAATGTCTTTGTAATCTTTTATAGGCCTTGATACTAAAATCGGGATTGCAACGCATTTCCGCAATCTATCATAGCAACTTTTCACCTCTTTATTCCTTATATTTTCATCAATATGCTCCCAAAAATATGCACAATGCCAGTTGAAAGCATCAGGTAAATTTTTTGTACCAAAGCCAGATTTGTTTAGCAGTCTAATCACTTGGTCACGTATTTTTTTATTTTCTATAGAGATCACAAAAGTATCATAATTTGGCTGGCTCCCTGTATTAACACTTCTAAATTTAATGTCTTTGTGGTCAATATACTCTTTGAGAGCTTGGTATCTCATTTTTGAGTCTCTTAAAATAATCGGAAATTTTTTTAGCTGGACCTTACCAAATGCTCCACTTATTTCTGTCATTCTGTAATTAAAACCAATCAACCCGGCATGATCTAAGCCTCTTGGCAAATTAGGAATATTTTTGTGGCCATGATCATGATACATTCTGGCATTTTTTCCATCACTTTTCTTCTTGGAAAACAGAGCTCCACCTTCACCAGTTGTAATCATCTTACCAAAGTCGAAACTAAAAACTCCAAATTCACTCAAGCCTCCAACATATTTGCCGACCACCTTGGCCCCAATTGCTTCGCATGCATCTTCAACAACTGGAACCTTATTTCTTTTTCCAATCCTATTAATTAATATCATATCTGCCGGCACACCCAACATATGAACAGGAATTATAGCTTTTGTCTTTTTAGAAATTAAACTTTCTAAATTTTTGGGACACATATTCAGAGTGTCATCTATATCAGTAAAAACAACATTCGCTCCAGTGTCTACAATCGCTTCGACTGTAGCAATAAAATTAAAAGACTGTGTTATAACCTCATCACCTCTGCCAATACCGAGAGCTTTAAGAGCGACTTTAATCGCAGCTGTGCCTGATGAAACGCATAAAACATCAGCTATTTTTGGGCTGAAAACGGCTTTCAACTTTTGTTCAAACTCTCTTACATGGTAATGTTTCCTTTTTTTATCAAAACCATGAGCAAAGAAAACTTTCCCCTCATCAAAGATCCTGGAAATTGCTTTTTTTTCTTTTTCGTCTATAACCTCAAAACCGGGCAAATTTACCTCCTGTTTTCACGACAACACACTTATTATTATAAGTATAAAAGAAAAGTAACCTTAGATGGTAAAAAACTATGATTTTTTTTAACTTATATATGTGTTATCATGCAAAATGGCATGTGATTTGCAGCCATATCGTCCCCTCATACTCCCAATATAAACCCAAACCTATGTATGAGGGGAACCTATTTTCAAAAATTCCTCGCTGACGATATTGCAATCAAACAAAATAGAAAAAAACAACTAAGGTTGCAAAAAAAAACGGATATCAAAGTACCCAACATAGTGATCACATATCAAGTGTGAATATTGTGTACATAAAATGAATAATCAGCGATTTAATTTAGTGCTATTTTTAATTTATTCTGAAATAATTTTCTTCGGAAAACATCTTAAGAAATAACACTTAGAGGAAATAATGGAAATCGTAAAACCACTAAATGAAAATGATATTGACCCAAGTCTATTAGAAAAAATTCAGTTCTTCAAGGGACCGCTTGGTGTTATACCTAGCTCTGTTAAAACTATGAGTTACCACCCCAAAATAGCCGATGCATTTACAGATCTCAATAAGGCTGTGATGGAATGCAAGGGGAAAGTTACCCCAGAGTTTAAGCGACTTATTGGATATGTAACAAGTTTTGCCTCAGGGTGTCTTTATTGCCAAGCTCATACTATTTTAGGGGCTGAACGCTTCGGCTGCACGCAAAAAAGGATGGAAGAGGTTTGGAATTATACAAACTCTTCAGCGTTTTCTGATGCAGAAAAAGCTGCTCTGGACTTTGCTTTTGCAGCTGCATCTGTTCCTAACAAAGTTACAGAAAAAGAAGTATCTCAATTAAAAAATTACTGGGATGATTATGATATTGTCGAAATAATGGGCGTAATTGCTTTGTTCGGTTTTCTCAATCGTTGGAATGACAGTATGGGTTCTGCTTTAGAAGATTTGCCAGTCGAAAAAGGGAAACAACATCTTATGAAAAACACTAATTGGACTCCTGGGAAACATAGGATTTAAATATGGATAATCGAAATGAGGAGGAACTTAGAGCATCTTTCATAAATCAACCCCTAATGCCTTTTATAGGGGCTACACTCTCTACAATATCTCCTGGGCGAGCATCAATAGAAGTTGTGTATCAAAAGAATATAACCCAGCAACACGGTTTATTTCATGGAGGAGTTTCCGGAGCTATAGCTGACAATGCTGCTGGATTTGCTGCAATGACATTAATGGATAAAGAGAAAGAGCCCCTTACAATTGAATTCAAAATTAATTTTCTTAATATTGCAAATGGGGAAAAGCTAGTTGCGGAAGCGGAAATTTTACAAGCAGGTCGAAGTATCTTTCATGGAGAGTCAAAAGTGTATACGATAAAGAAAAAAGAGAAACTATTGACAGCGACTGCTCTAGTTACGATAAAAGCAACAAGTAAGGTATCTGAAAGGCTACGCTGAAAGTAAAAACTGCTGTCTTTTGTTAATCTTGCTTATCTAACTGCTTTTCATAAGCTTCTTGGATCGACTTTAGTTCTGCAATTGCTGCACGAATATCGGAGCTGTCGGTCACATTAATTTCAACTCTTTTCCCTTTATGAGATAATCTGATTTTATCTTGCTTATGAGACTTTAATTTTTTGACCTTATAAATCCCAATAGGTCTGACAAATCCTTTAGGTGTAAATTCTTTAAAGAATTCAGTTTCTACTTCATTTGAAATAAGGTTTTTTGTGTTTTCATCAACAAGCATGTCGTCAATTTCAGCCATTGACTGAAGTCTTGCAGCAAGATTCACAGGACTTCCAAGTATAGTATAATCTAATCGTAAATCTGAACCAAAGTTCCCCACAGTACAAAACCCATTTGATATACCCATCCTAACTGATATACCTTCAACTGCTCCCAAGCCCCTCCAATGTGTTTGCAATTCCTTTACTCTTTCCTGCATATCTATGGCCATTTCTATACACTTTAGAGCGTCATCAGTTTCTCCTAGGGTCTCTGGATCACCAAAAAAAACCATTAAAGCGTCTCCAATAAATTTATCAATTGTGCCGCCATGCTTAATTGCTATTGTTGACATTTCTGAAAGATAGGAATTAATGATCAGAGCCAGTTTTTCTGGCTCCATTTTATCAGTCAAATCAGTGAAACTTACGATATCAGAAAAAAATACTGTTAGGTTCTTCCTACTATGAGAAACTCCCTGGTCTTTTTCTTCATCAAAAATATTCTTATAAATTTGAGGAGACAGATATTTTGCCAACTTCGTTGCTAAGCTTTCGAGTTTTTTACTTTTTTCTTCGATTATTTGTTTGTCTTTTAATTGCCCTTCTATAAGTAAGTCTCGTTGCTTAGTTAACTCATGTTCGTTCGTTCTATCTACGAATTGACCTTGAATTCCGTTTAAGTATTCAAAATCAGAATTTTTTGTTTTTGTTGAGAGTAGTGAAAAAAGTCTCTCTTTATCATCAATGATGATCTTGACCTTCGGGATTAAAACTGAGCCCTTATTGTGGATTTCATCCTCAAAAAGTTGTATTTGTTCGTCTGTTACACCTAGCTGTTTTAAAATATCTGGAAAGTATGCATCTTTGACGTTGCCTAAAACCGGGAAAAAGCCTTTGAAATTTTTGTTGACCTTTTTAACTCTCAAATCCTTATCAGCGTAGTAGCAAGCAGTAATAGCATTCTCAAAATTGAAAAAGCTTAAGTCTACTACCCTATTAGGATTGAAAAAATCTTGGAAATTCATAAACTTTCAATGCCCTTTTTCATTAATATTAACAAAATCTGTGAATACACCCCTTCTAAATGAAAACAACAGATATACCCGATATTATTATTTAATTCAAAAAATGAACACACCTAATTAAATTTTTGCGGCACTATTTTTGAGCAAGAGAATATGGTTTCATACTTTTTTGCGAACGCAATTAAATCTATATCGGATCTTCTCTTTCCTATTATTTGCATTCCCATGGGTAGGCCCTTTTTATTTAAACCTACAGGAACAGAGATAGTTGGAAGTCCCAGAACACTCGATAAAACCACAATATCCATCCACTGATGGTATGTCTCCATTTGTTTCCCGTTGATGCTAGAAGGATAAGGAATATCTTTATTGAATGGGTACACCTGTGCAACTGGCAATGCCAGATAATGATATTTTTTAAATATCGAATTGACTTCATTTTCCCACAGTGATCTCCATACTAGTGCTTCTTCTAGATCGGTTTCTTTAACTTGTTGACCGTTTTTAATTTCCCAATCGACGGAGAGAGTTTTTTCATCTGAACTCAGATCGTAATTTGTAAATTCGTCATACAAACTTTTTGATCGTAGTAATTTCCAGCTATTACTCAAATAATACGGGTTGGCTTCCGGCTTTATTTCTTCGACAACAACTTTATTTTGTGCTAGAGCCAAAAGAATTTTCTTACACTGTTCCAGTATTTCTTGTTCAACCTGGTAGTAACCACCTAAATCATTTAACCAGGCAATTTTTCGTGCTTGCATTTTTTCATCACTGAGGTATTCATCATCAAATGCGTAGTCTAAATCAAATGAAAAAGGGTCGGATTCATGTGAACCCGATACAATATCGAGGAAGTAAGCTAAATCTTCAGGTGTTTTTGCTAAAGCGCCCAAAGTTGATAAAATGGGCAGCTTTTTGTGCCTTGTCTTTGATCTTTCCTCAGGGATAAGCCCCGGCGTTGGCCTAAACCCATATAAATTACAATAAGCGGCTGGATTTCTACATGAGCCCATCATATCAGAGCC
>CACBNQ010000046.1 GCA_902540655.1 uncultured Alphaproteobacteria bacterium
TTGCAACTCTAGTTCTCCAGCCACCTCAGATATGGTGCGAAAAGCTCTAGGTGCTTTTTGGGTATTAAATTTTGTGCTCAATTTTTCTCAGACTTGTTAATGCGCTCTTTCATCAATTTGGAGGGTTTGAAGCTTATTACTCGCCGAGCATTTATAGTAGCTGCTACCCCCGTTTTTGGGTTTCTACCAATCCTTTCCCGTTTTTGTCTCGGAGAAAAAGTACCAAACGACGAAAGTTTCACACTTTTGCCATCAATTAGTGCGTTCGATATCTGGTCCAAAACAGTCTCTAACATATGGGCGGATTCATGTTTTGATAGCCCTACGTGTCTAAAAAGTGCCTCACTAATATCTTGGCGAGTTAATGTTTTGCGTGCCATCTTAACCTCCCCTTACAAATTAATTTAAGTATTAATGCGATGTCAACTCAAGTTTTTACAGTAAGCTAGGCGGATTTTGCTTTACACATATTCTTTGCTAATTTTAACGCTGAGTAAAAGCTTTTGGAGTCAGAACTACCATGGGATTTTATTACTAGACCGTTTAAACCAACAAAGACCCCTCCATTAAGGGTTCTTGGGTCCATTCTTTCTTTGAGCCGCCTAAGCTTTCTTTTCATTAGCAGACCCATGAACATTCCTGATATAGATGAACTAAACTCATCCAAGAAAAATTTTTTAATTAAATTTGCTGTACCTTCTGCTGTTTTTAAAGCAATGTTTCCACTAAAACCGTCGGTCACTATAACATTAGCTTTATCAGAAGAAAAATCGCTACCTTCTACAAACCCGACGTACTCAATTTCTCCTTCTGTGAAAGTTTCTATAAACAGCTCTGATGCTTTTCTTAACTGTTCATTCCCTTTATGTGTTTCCGTACCAACGTTCAATAAACCCACTTTGACTTTTTGTGTATTAAAAACTTTGGAGAATATATCTGAGCCAAAGTTAGAGTAAGCGAGCAGATCAGATGGCTGTGCCTTAATATCGGCTCCAGCGTCTAGAACAACATTGAAACCTTTGTCAGAGGTTGAAGGCCAAAAGATAGCGATAGCAGGTCTTTTAACATCAGGAAGCCTTCTCAAAAGTAGAGTTGAAATAGCCATTAAAGATCCAGTGTTTCCACATGAAATTGCAACCTCCGCTTTGGATGATTTAACGCTTTCTATTGAATTCCACATACTTGAGTGTTTCCCTCCTCTAATTGATTGAGAAGGTTTATCCTCCATTCGGATTACTTTATCAGAGTGTCTAATCTTACACATTTTTTTTATCTCAGGATATTTTGCAAGCGCTCTAGACAGAGCTTTTTTATCGCCATGCAAAAGCAAGGTATCATTGATGTTTTCGGAACAAAACTGCTTCACTCCTCCGATAATGTCATCGACAGAGTTATCGCCTCCCATACAATCAACTGAGAGAGTGATTTTATTATCTCTTATCATTAGCTTTCAGGTATACCTAATCTAGCTAAATAGCGTCAATCTTCGTCATCAACAACTTCAGATTCAACTTTATTTATTACTCTTTTCTGTTTATTTCCAGAACCATAATAACCGCATGCATCACAAACGTGATGAGATAACTTAAATTCCCCACAATTACTACATTCTCCGTATTGGCGGGATATAATTCCGTCGTGCGCTCTTCTCAAACCTCTTTTTGATCTCGTAATTTTACTCTTAGGCACGCCCATGTGGATTCCTCATAGAATTGTTGAGTTTCTTCAACGCACCATAAGCAAAATTGAAAATAGCGCAAGTAAAATCTTGCACTTACTTTTTGAGTTTACTCAAAATAGAAAAGGGATTTTCTCTATCTATACTTTCTGTTCTTGTTAATCTTATAGATGCTCCAGACTTTTTTGGATAATCAGGTGTTTCGAGGCTAATGGTTTCCATTAATACGTCGCCTAAATTAAGTTCGTCTAGAATAAATTCATTATCAAATGATTTTTCGGTGAGCTCGAAAACGCTCTTTTTGATGGGTTTATTTTCGTTTGTTCCAACAAAAAACGTTCTTGCAATTTGTTTGTATATAGTCGTTACCACGGGTTCAAGTGTTAGAGAACAAGGTTGTATAAGTTTTGCTTTGACCGTGCCACGTAAAAATATTTGGTTTGCTACTTGTAATTTTAAATGCCCGTTAAAGCTTGCTTTCTTTGCCTCTAAAACGTTTAATCTTTTAGGCAAATCCCTCAGAGCATCCTTTGAACAAACAAGGTGAAATTCGTGTTCAATATCTCTTTTTATTTGTTCTAGTGAGATTATGTAGGAGAAATTATCTATTTCCTGTATTTTTTTCATGATATATCATTAAGTTAGTGAAGATTTGAAAAAACCTATCAACAATTTTAAAATGTTTAAACAAAAAATTATACTTTTAGTTTTAGCTTGTTTTTTTCTAAATACTTGTTCGGGAATTAAAGCCAATAATGGCTACATGCCAGTGCAGGACAGTGTCGATCAACTTAAAGTCAATAAAACTTCTTTGTCTTTTGCAAAATCAAGATTAGGTGAACCTGCTTTGATTTTAGGAAACCAAGAGCCGATATTTATATATTCTTCACAGGTTACCAATAGAATATTATTTTTTGAACCCAAAGTAATTTCTAGAGATGTTTTAGTCCTTTACTTTAATAAAAAAAAGAAGTTAAAAAAGCTTGAAAAGTTCAATTTGAAAGATGGAAAGTCTCTTCAAATGAACCCAGACACCACCGCCTTAAATGCTGAGCAAAGATCATTGATTGCTACATTATTTTCAAATGTCGGTATTGGCGGCGTAAGGCTCCCTGATTAAGTTGGTTTGAATTTCAAGGCAACGCCATTTATACAATACCTCAGACCAGTAGGAGCAGGACCATCTTCAAAAACATGCCCTAAGTGTGCTTTACAGCTACTACAATTCACTTCTATTCTTCTCATTCCATGAGAAAGGTCTATTTTTGATGCTACAGTTTCCTCAGACAAGGGACTAGTAAAGCTAGGCCATCCTGAACCACTTTCAAACTTCTCGCGCGAAGAAAATAATTCACTTGAACAGCAAACACAGAGGAATTTTCCCTCCCCACTTGGAAAGCCTGGGTGTGAAAATGGTGGCTCTGTCTCACCTAGTTGAGTAACGGCGTACGCCAGGCGGGATAACTTTTTATTTTCCATGGGCTATTGTATAATAAAGATTCTGATATCACTATTATAGGTTCAATTCAGGAAAGATCAAATAATGAGATACCGAATAGAGTTTGGTCAATCGGATGCTAATAGGATGAAAGCCCAAAAATTTAGGCAAAGGGTTTTCAGAGAATCTGAAGTTGGTTTGGATGAAGACAAGTTTGATAAAATTTCTGACCATTGCCTAATATTTGATGAAAAGAAAGACGATAAGTTAGTTTTAGTTTTTAGATCTAGGTCGTTTTCGAGCATGAAAGATATTCTGTGCAGCTATTCTGCGCAATATTACGACTTAACCAAGTTGACCAGGTTACCCTTCAAACCTTTGGAGATTGGGAGACTATGTGTTGATAAGACGGCTAAAGACCCGTTTTTACTTTTGACCGCCTTTAAATACCTCGCTTCATTGATATCGAATGGTCGAAGGGATTTTATATTTGGATGTACAAGCTTTCCTGGAGCAAACAACCCAAAGCATTTGGCTTCTTTGAGATCTTTAAAAAAAAACCAGCTTGCAGGACCAAAATTGTCAATTACAAAGAAATCAAACAGCATATTAGATATTAAAACAATTATTGGTTCGGATAAGCGAAAAATGAATAATAATTTTTTGCCTCCTTTATTGAAGTTTTACCTTAGGCTCGGTGGTAAAGTCTCTGATCATGCAGTAATTGACAGAGACTTAGATACTTTACATGTTTTTACTTATCTGGATTTAAACGGTAAAAAAAATAATTACCTTTAATTTACAATTTTGTTATCCCGTTTTTATAGTTGGACCAAGCAACAGGATCATCTAAAAATTTTCTTATCTCTAAAAGAATGCTAGGTTCAAATGTATCCACCAAACGCATTTGGTTATATACCTCTTCCCAGTCGGTTAGATGGTATACTTTTATATTGTTTTTTTTCATTGAGATGTCAGCTTCCTTAAATATGTTGTACTTGAAAACAACCAAACTGAGATCACACTTTATACCTTGCGATCGGATATTTTCGACAAAATTTATTTTTGACTTTCCATCTGTCATAAGGTCTTCTACGAGTAAGCTATTCTTTTCCTTAAAAATATCCCCTTCAATCAGTCTATTTTTTCCATAGTCCTTTGCTTTTTTCCTCACATAAGATAACGGTAGCCCCATTTTTTCCGCTATAACAGCACCAAACGGTATTCCTGCAGTCTCACCACCTATGATATAATCTGGAGATTGGGAGTCCATATCGGATTCGATGGTATCTATCATCATATCTGTAATTGATTTGAAAGCTAATGGGTACGCAATAATCTTTCTGCAGTCGATGTAGCTTGGTGACAAAAAACCAGAAGATAGTCTAAAAGGTGTTACCAGGCTAAAGTTGATTGCTCCAATATCGATGAGAATTTTTGCGGTGTTTCTCGATCGTTCATCTATGTTCATTTTTCCTCACAAAATTATTTTAATTTTCTTTTTCCCAATAAATATCACCATAAGGGTTAAAAACTGTTATTTTTCCATCACTGGTCTTAATATCTTCTATCACTTCTAACGATTTGGTCCTTTTAACATATCTTACCCTATCTTTATGTTGCCTTAAGCCATAGAATGCTCGACCATTTTTAGACACAAAAGGTTCAATTTTTTTCAAAGAGTGATTTTTTTCGAATAATTGTATCAAAAGTGGAATTGCAAGAGGACTGCTAAATATTCCAGCACACCCACAGGAAGCTATTTTTTTACCTTCGACATGAGGAGCGCTGTCTGTACCAAGAAAAAATTTACAGTTACCTGATGTTGCTGCTTGCACTAGTGCAAGACGATCATATTCTGATTTTAATATTGGTGCACAATAAAAATCTGGTCTTATTCCCTTTGATAGCATTATGTTTCTATTTACAATCAAGTGGTGAATGGTGATTGTTGCTGCAACCATACTTTGTTCGTTTATGAATTTTACTGCATCCGCAGAAGTGATATGCTCTAAAACTATCTTTAAACTTGGAAATTGCTTGATTATTTTTGTCAAAACTTTTTCAATAAAAACGCTCTCTCGTTCAAATACATCAACCTCTTCATCTGTAACCTCACCATGTATTGATAGTATAACGCCACTTTCTTCCATCACTTCAAACAAATGATAGAAATCTTTAAAATCGGATATCCCTGAGCCTGAATTGGTTGTAGCTCCTTTTGGGTACATCTTGATGGCCTTTATATGTTCGTGAGTGCTAACTTTTTTGATCTCATCTTTGCTCAAATGATTTGTCAAATAGAGTGTCATATTTGGGGTAAACCCTGTTCCTCTCGGAACCTGTTTACAGATCTCATTATAATAATTTTCAGCTAAAGAAATATTCGTAATAGGAGTAACCAAATTCGGCATAATAAGGGCTGAACCGAAGTTTTCATAAGTAAATGGCAAAACACTCGATAACATTTCGCCTTCGCGTAAATGCACATGCCAATCATCAGGCCTTAAAATATCGAGAAAGATTTTTTCCATTAATCAGGTTTAATTTTTTTTTATAATAATGACTTATCTTGTTTATGTTAATTAATATTATTAGGTCTCATAGAAAGTGTTGGATCGGCTCTTTTGTAAAAAATATCTAAATCTGTTCCAAAATCTCAATTACTAGTCTATATATTATTACATAGACCTTTATAGTAACAATCTGAAAGTTTGCGAGGAAAATTAAGTGAATATTGTGGAAAAAAATCTCTCCGAAGCCACGGAAAATAAGTTTAGTAACGGAGTGTCAAATGTTGATGCTAAAAACGCACTTGAGTTGCTACTAAAATGGATAGGCGAGAACCCAGAGAGAGAAGGGCTTAAAGAGACGCCAAAAAGGATTTTAAAGGCCTATAAAGAGTGGTTTGCTGGCTATAACCAGAACCCCTTAGAAATACTTAGTAAGACTTTTGAAGAAGTAGAGGGTTACAAAGAAATGATAAGTCTAAAAGATGTGAGTTTTCACAGTTTCTGCGAACATCATTTTGCTCCAATTGTAGGAAAGGTTCACATCGGATATATCCCAAATAAAAAAGTAGTGGGCCTATCAAAACTAGCTCGACTTGTTGAAGTGTTTGCAAGACGTTTGCAGGTGCAGGAAAAGATGACGGCCGAGATAGGTAATTGTTTACAAACTCATTTAGATTGTTTAGGAGTGGGGGTTATAGTTGAAGGAGAACACCACTGTATGTCTTCGAGAGGTGTAAAAAAACACGGGTCCATCATGAAAACAATGCACTTCACTGGTGTTTTTCTAAATGACTCAGAGAAGAAGAATGAGTTTATAAGATCCATTAGCTAAAAATCTTTTTAAAGTCACAAGCCCAGACAATATGAATAAAGACCCCTAATGCAAAAGCCAGATTGTTTTCAACAAATCATTCTATTGCTACAGAATTTTTGGTCTGATAACGGGTGTGTTTTACTGCAGCCTTATGACCTAGAAGTAGGAGCAGGAACTTTTCATCCAGCGACAACTCTCAGGAGCTTAGGCTCAGATCATTGGTCAGCTGCTTATGTACAACCATGTCGGCGACCCTCTGATGGTCGTTATGGAGACAGTCCAAATCGATTGCAACACTATTATCAGTTTCAAGTTGTTATGAAGCCTTCACCAACCATTTTCAAAGAAATGTATTTGGAAAGCTTAAAGGTTCTGGGCATCGATAACAAAGTTCACGACATCAGGTTCGTAGAGGACGACTGGGAAAGTCCTACGTTAGGTGCATGGGGACTAGGTTGGGAGGTTTGGTGTGACGGTATGGAGATTAGTCAATTCACTTACTTCCAACAAGTAGGGGGGCATGATTGCAAACCGATTACAGGAGAGATTACTTATGGTCTCGAAAGACTTGCAATGTTTATTCTGGAGTGTGAATCTGTTATGAACCTACCTTACAATTCCCCAAATAGTCAAAGACCATTAAAATACTCAGATATTTTTCTCAAAGCAGAAAAGCAGTATAGCGAATGGAATTTTAACGTTGCAAACACAGAAATTATTTTGAGCCATTTTGATGATGCAGAGAAAATGTGTCAAGAAATACTGGGAATGGGGGACCTCAAAAAGAAGTCTACATCAAAAAAAAATATTCTTGTCCAACCAGCATACGACCAGTGTATAAAAGCTTCACACCTATTTAATGTACTTGACTCAAGAGGTGTAATTTCTACCGCGCAGCGGCAAGTATATATTGGCAGAGTAAGAGCATTGTCTAAGTTGTGCGCAGATGCCTATATAGACGAAGTTTCATCGAGAGCATAATGAACGGAAAACGATTCATTCTTTCATTTTTATGTAGTATTGTCATTTTTACAGTGGCGTTGTTTTACTTTCAAAATTATGCCTACTATGACTCAATAGATATTAGGCAAAATATTTTATTAGGTGAGAAGAGGTATGAAATTTCCTACTATCAAGGAATAGACTCTGAAAGTTCAGGTTTAAAGCTCAGAGAATGCTTTGTTATCGACATATTGGATGATATTGATCTTCCTAAATATGAGAAACCAACACCCCTTACTGCACCTTTTTGGTTTAAGTGTTTTAATGCTGAAAGAATAACAAAAGATTTAGAAGTTGGTAGAGCATCTGCTTTTCTATTTAAAGAAGAAGAGTTTGATGGCATTGACAATGTGATAGCTATTTATCCAGATGGAAAAAGTTATCGTTGGAGGCAATTAAATTCTAAGTATATGAAAGAATAGAGTTGAGCGATTTTATATTGGAACTGATCTCTGAAGAGATACCTGCAAAAATGCAAGCACCTGCTATGCGTCAACTGGAAATCTTAACTTTTAAAAAAGTTAATGAAAACGGTTTGATCGTCGGAGAAATGGTCCCATTTGTCACACCAATGAGACTGGGAATTATTCTCGAAAACATCTCAATTGAAGTGAAGGAAAGTATTAAGGAGATACGCGGACCTCGGTTGGGTGCACCCGCAAATGCAATTGAAGGGTTTTTGAAAAAAAATAAGATCGAAAGAAGTGAATTACAAGAAAAAAAAACAAGTAAAGGGTCATTCTACTTTTACGCTTTAAAGATAAATATTCAACCCCTATCAAATATTTTATCGCGGATTTTTACTGAGATTATTCAAGAGTTTAATTGGCCAAAATCTATGTACTGGGGTGATAATTATTCTCTCAGGTGGGTTAGACCACTTAGAAGTATAACTGCTGTTCTTTTTGAAAATGAGAAACGGGAAAGAGTACCCTTGAATGTAAGAGATATTGAATCAGATATTGTTACCAGAGCACATTACGTGATGCATCCAGAGTTTTTTGATTTTAGATCTATCAACGATTATCAGGAAAAGATTGCAAACGGCAAAGTTATTCTCCAGCCTGAGGATCGTAAAAAAATAATTGTCCAAGAAGGTAAGAGACTAGCTGAAGCTAAAGGGTTCTATTTAGTGGAGGATGATAAACTTTTAGAGGAGTTGGTTGGGTTAACAGAATTTCCAATTCCCTTGGTAGGCAAGATTCCTGAAGAATTACTTTCGATACCCGAAGAAGTGATTATCACTTCGATGAGAGAGCACCAAAAGTTCTTATCTCTAAGAAGTTGTGCCAACGGGAAGGTTGAAGGATTTTTGTTGATTACTGATCTGGAAACTCATGATCAACATAAGACAATTCTTTCTGGCAATACGCGTGTTTTAAATTCAAGATTAAAAGATGCGATTTTCTTTTATCAAAATGATCTAGATCTAGTGAAACATCATGGAATGAAGGCCTGGAATGATAAATTGAAAAGTGTTAGGTTTCATGAAAAGTTAGGCTCACAGTATAGTAGAGTAGAAAGAATAGTAAAGATTTCTGTAATGCTTGCCAGACAATTTGAACTCGAAAAGGATGAGGTAATTAGAGCCGCAACACTTATCAAGGCTGACCTTGTTTCTAATATAGTAGCTGAGTTTCCTTCTTTGCAGGGTATAATGGGAGCTCATTATGCTAAATCTGAGGGTTTTGAAAAAATGGTTTCTGATGCCATCCGAGATCATTACTTGCCCGTTAGTTCCAACGACGTTGTTCCAAAACATCCGCTTTCAGTTGTGCTGTCACTCAGCGATAAAATTGATTATTTAACTTCCCTTTGGAAAATCGGCATTAGGCCTACTGGAAATAAAGATCCCTTTGCTTTGAGGAGATCTGCCTTGGGCATAATAAGAATAATACTAGAGAACAAGTTAGATATTGATTTAGATTACTTGATTGATTTTACGGAGGGTAATTTTGATAAGCCCTCTTTGCAACGCTTTCTAAAAGAAAGAGTAGTATATTACCTAACAGAAAAAAATTATCAAAAAAAGGTAGTGAAGGCAGTGGTTGAGCATTACAAGCTAGTTTTTTTGCCTATGTTGCCGGATATGATAGCTCAGATAAATGCATTTATTTCTTCCAATTCTGGGGTAAGGGTTTTAGCAGTCTACAAGAGGGTTTCTAATTTCCTTAGTTCTAATAAAGAGGTCATAGATTTTGAGAAACAACTTTCTGAAGAACGTGCATCTGAAGAAGATAAATTAGTACAAAAACAACTGATGCTAACCAAAAAGCAAGTAGAAAACAGCTTGAACCGCAAAGATTTTAAGACCGCTCTTTTTGACCTGAATTCAATAGTGGATTCTGTCAATCATTTTCTTGATAATGTGCAAGTTAATTGTGAGGATAATGCACTCCGGATTTTACGATATTCATTATTGTATCAAATCCAAGAAACTATGGATAGAGTTGTAGTATTTTCGGAATTGGACAAAAAATGAACGACACGAATTTAAGCTCTAGATATTTATTTAATGAGATACCAGATGAGCAAAAAGCAATCGATGAGTTTGGGTACAAAGCGTGCAACCTGAGCTTAGCTAAAAAGTGGCAGTTTCCTGTGCCTGATACAGTATTCCTATCTGGTGAATTGGTTAAAGAAATATTTGAGAAAAAATGCGTTCCGGCTGAAATTCTCTCACACTTTAAGAATAAATTACTCGCAATCAGGCCTAGTCCAGTTATAGACATTTCGGCAAAAAATGAGCCATTTCTTTATATTGGGCTAGACGATAACAGTATTGAGACCCTTAAAAAGACGGTAGGGATTAAAAAAGCATCACAGATTTACTTAAGCTTCCTCAGAATGTTTTCTTCGACTGTATACAATTTAGACCTTGAAAACTGTGATGAACTTCACCAATTACTAGAAAATCAAAAAAGGCCAGAATCCGTTTTTGAGGAAGGCAGTCCCAATCAAATTAGCAGGATAAAAAAATTAATCTCATTGGAAACAGGTTCAAATTTCCCAAGAAGTATTTCAGAGCAACTGATAGAAGTAATCAATTCAATTTATAAAAGTTGGATTAGTCCTACTCAAAAAATACTACGGGATGTCAGTGGTAGGAGTAGTGAGGAGTTAATACCAATAATTATACAAGAAATGCACACTGGTATTGAAGACAAGCCAGTGAAATATTTTAAGGTTAAGAACTTCGATGATAAAACAGGAAAGTCAAGCTATCAGTGCTTTCGATTAGATAAAAGTGATCAAAAGTCTTTTTTCAACTCAGTTAGTAAAGAAGAGGTTAGCAAAGTACCCAAACCTAATTCATTGCGTAGTTTGATTGAGAGGTTGACAAAGAAAGTTAAGTCACCATTGGAGGTAAGTTTTCTGTTAAATCATGATACATTATTTTTGATTGGTCTAAAAGAGGTAGTATTACCTCACAAGAAGTTTATTGAGTTTGTTGTTTCATTAGTTCAGAAAAATATAATCGAAAAAGAAGATGGTCTCTTACTAATAAATCCAGAATATCTTGATATTTTTCTGCATCCATCGGTATCGGAAGATATAAAACCGAAAGTCGCACTTTTGGGAGTCCCAGCAAGCCCGGGGGCTGCTTCTGGGAGGGTAGCTATGTCTACTAATAAAGTTATTCAATATAACTCAACTGAGACCGATGCAATATTAATTAAAACCGAGACTATATCTGATGACATCAATGCTATGTCTCTATCAAAAGGCGTATTAACCGTAAAAGGGGGGATGACTAGCCATGCTGCCGTTATAGCTAGGGGAATGGGAATACCATGTATTGTAGGAACAAGAAATGTGGTATTTAAGGAACAGGAAAAAATACTTGTTTTAGAGGATGGAAATGTAATATCCGAGGGCGATGAAATTACAATAGATGGTTCTACAGGCGCCATATATCTCGAAAAAGTAAAACTAAGACCACCTGAGACCACGAACACTTTTAGTACACTCTTGCAATGGGCGGATGAGTTTTGTGATATTCAAATAAGAGCGAACGCTGATACGGTAGAAGATGCTAGGGTCGCACTGTTTTATGAAGTAGATGGAATAG
>CACBNQ010000047.1 GCA_902540655.1 uncultured Alphaproteobacteria bacterium
ATAAGAAAACGCAGTGAATAAAGGAGCTAACATAAAAAAGCTGAATTCAGATTCCTTAAAAGGCTTCACTATAAGAAATACCCCAATGAAACCAAGAACTATGATCAAAACTCTAATAAGGCCTATTCTCTCTGATAAAACCAATGCAGATAAAATAGTAATGAAAAACGGAGCAGCAAAGAATAAAGCCGTGACCGTGGAAAGTGATAGTTTTTCCAAACTTATAAAGAATATAAAGAACCCAAAATGCATTAACACACACCTGATTAATGTTAACTTCGGATAAACTGGGACTACTCCAATTTTATATTTAAGACACTTTAAGCAAATTATAGTCACCATTACACCAACAAATGCTCGCGTTATAAAGAGCTGGAATATAGTTGTTTCATTAGCTATCATTTTTACAGCTAAATCATGAAAGCTATAAATTAGCATACCAGTAACAATGAAAATCATTCCTATTTGATTATTATTTGCTCGCATCTATGGCCACTAGTGTTAAATGTCCGATTATACGATTAACGTTGCGAGAATCTATCCAAAAACTCTTATTTTAGTCTAACTGTATAGGAAAAAGAGAAGTTACTACCGGAAGTAGTCGGTAGTGCTGTATAAGCATTTAATGACGAGTTCAATCTGTTCCGTTGGTCTATTTTATTTAAGTCTCTCTTGTTTTCCATACATAATTTATGGGCGTTCGTATCTAATTGAAACCCTGCTCTCTGGCATTCGGCCGAAAAGGTGTTTTCTAACTGTGCATTATATTCTTCATTGCTCATACACCCTACCATTCCAATAAAGAATATGAGTGCAAGTTGTAACAATATGGCAACTTTAGTCATCTTATCTTTTCGCAAAAAAAACCCATCCAATTTTCTTTCTCGCCAGCCAAACCAATATTAGCACCCTCGGAGAAAGTTTTAGTTCGAAAGCTTGCTTTTTCAAGAAGTTTTTCTACCTCGCTCTTTTCATAGTAGCTGTAAAACCTACCTAACTTGTCACGACTTTCGCCCACGCCTCGTTTGACGCTAAAAAATAGAATTCCTCCTTCCTTGAGAGAAAAAAATAATTGCTTCAAGATATCACTAAATTTATTCTTTTTTATATGAAGCAAACTAAAGTTAGCCCAGATTGCATCATAAAAATCATGATCATCTATTTCATCAAAAGATATTTGTTTTGGTTTAATTTTCAGTAATGTTTGTGCCACCTTTACCATCTCGAGAGAAGCATCAACAGGAAAAGGTGTAAAGCCATTCTTCAAAAGCTCGAGTGATGCAATTCCGGTACCACAACCAAGATCAAGTACCTTTCCATCTCTTTCTATCATTTTCATAAAAATATCTAAGTTTGCATCTTTCAGCTCTTTTGATATTAGTTTTTCATATTCCGAAATGCACTTGTCATACACATTTATAGTTTTTTGATCAACGCTCATTAAAGTCAAAAATCCATAGGTATAAAAGAGTCAGACCCTTGAGCCTTTTTCCATAGCATTACTGATTTGAAATCTAGCCACCATGCATGGATTTCTAAGGAATTTTTACTTACTGCATCATTTAGCCAAGGGTAAGTAAGCAAATTACTATAGGAATATAGTACCACCGCTCTCTCTGAAGTAACCTCAATATTTGCATCATTGTGATCTAAGTCTATTTTCGATAAGGCCGGTTTTGCAATATCAACCCAACTTTTTATAAAATCGCTCGGATTATCTTTAACTTCTCCTTTTTTATCATTATTAATGCTTTTACACAGGGCTGCAACGCCCCCGCAGTGAGCATGCCCCATCACAACAATATCCTTTACTCTTAAAATCTTTACAGCGTATTCTAATGCTGAGCCTATGCTTACATTATCTTTTGATGTGAATGGAGGCACCAGATTTGCTACATTTCTGACAACAAATAAGTCACCTGGCCCGGTACCAAACAGAATAGATGGTTCTACACGCGAGTCAGAACAGCAAATGACCATCGTCTTGGGTGACTGGCCTTTTTTAGCCAGCTGTTGAAGAACTTGACTCCTTTTTTCAAAATAGGAGTCCCGAAAATTTTTAAATCCATTCACTAGTTCTTTAACCATTATATAATTGTTTCCTTAATCCCATTTTAAATTCTTGAATTCTATTTGTATTCTATCTTTTATTGGTTTTCTTTGTTTGGTGCAATTCTATTTGACATTTATACCTTTTCGAGACATACAAACTTCCATTGTCAAATGCGTCCAATAAAATAAAAAGGAATGATATCTAGAATTTCTGGGATCCTGAGTTACAAGTGATTAAAATTACTTAGAAAAAATAAATAATGATTAACCAAGGGCATCAGTAATGTTCTCCCAAAACCAAAAATTTTTTTATTTATTGCTGTTTTCTGGCATCGTTATAATATTTTCTTTTTCCTACAACATCTACACGCATATATCAGAATCTAGAACCTGTAATAACTCAACCAATTTTGTTAAGGGATTAGGGGGACCAATAGATTTAATTGATCAGAATGAAACTACTTTTTCTTTAGAAAAACAAAAGGCTTCCCTTTCATTATTATACTTCGGATACAGCTATTGTCCTGATATCTGCCCTTATGATTTAGAAAGAAATGCTTATGTAAAAGATATTATGGATGAACAGAAATTAGATATTAATTTAGTTTTTATTACCCTTGATCCATCTAGAGATACAACAGAGCGATTGAAAGATTTCTCAGAATACATACATAAATCAATGATTGCTTTAACCGGTTCTAACGAACAAATAGAAGCCCTCAAGAAGGCATATGGTGTTTTTGGAAAATCAAATAAGATTGATTATGAAGATCAATCATATTTAGTTGATCACTCAACTTTTTCATATCTTGTTAACAAGAATGGAGAAGTCCTATCTTATTTTAACAGAAGAGAATCTCCTGAAAAAATCTCTGAAAAAATTAAATGTTTTAATTAGTTTTTTTATTATAAATTGCGTAGGCTAGATCGGTTTTTATTTTTCATGTTTAGAAAAATATGCTAACAATATCGGTAACACTTATTGAGGTAAGGATAATACATAAATGGCTTTACACTGCCCGGGCTGGATACTCTGTATTTTTTGTGCAAATGCCGCTAGGGAAACCCTTCTATACTCAGCCCCTATAAACACAATAGTCAAAAAGTATTCGGTTGCCATAGATGAACATTATTCCGAAATATCACCCGATTTTATACAAGTATGTGCAGAAAAAATGCTTGCATCACTTGTAGAAGTTGATGCAGGAAGCGCAGCGGAAGAGATAATTCGTGGATATATTCATAAGAAAATAAAGTCCAAAGATGATGGTTCGGCTAGAAAGTTGTCGGGAATATTTTCTTCAGAATTTAAAGGTGAAAGAACACCCACAGGAACTGAAAAATATATTGTTACCAACTTTAGAGCTTTTTTGTTTTCAATGAGATCAGGAGCAAAAGGCCTCCCTCCTCCAGGCTGGCAAGTCGATCAGGTTCAAGATTTAGATTGGGTTGGTGAAGTCATGATGCAAAAAGTTTCCATAATGGATGTATAGTAATTAGATTTATAATTTCGTTTCAATATTTTTAGTTCCTTTTCCATAAGCTCTCTGGAAAGCCCTTTTTAAAAAAATTTTCTATATTTTATCAATATTAATTGGATTCTTATAACTATAATGTTAAATTTTTTGTTAAATTTTTATCTTTCAAAACTCGAAGATTAGGTTGTTAAGTTATGTCAAACTATTGCCCTGAATGGATATTGAGCGTAGCGGTAGGAGTAATAGTAGGAGACGCTCTAACGGGGAGCACCTCAATCCTAGCCAACTCCCAAAAATTTAGTGATGGCTTATCCAAACATTATGAAGAAATTAGTAAGGATTTTTTGAATGATACCGCAAACGACATAATTTCGGAGTTGAATGATATAGGAATTGATGAATTTACTGCTCGATTTGTTAAATCATTTGTATTCAATAGGATTAAATTTAAAGAAAACGGAAGTACGAGACGATTTAATGTATTTTTTAATCAATTCAAAGGGGAGAAAGCGGCAGTAACCTCTAAAAAACTCGTCAGCTCCTTTAAAGCATTTGTATTTAGATGCAGGGCCCAAAAAGTATCTTTAGCACCTAAGAGCTGGAATATACACCAAGAGGAACAAATTGATTGGCTTTTGACTCTTGTTCAGCAGGACCCACCAAAGTTATCAGGATAAGTTTTAAACTTTAATGATCGGCGTAACTTAATCTGGGGTTAAGTATAGACATTTAATTAGTAGAATCTGGCCTAAGTGTAGTAACATTTTGTCATATTAAAACAAGTTCAGGAGAGAATCATGCCTAAATTGATTTTAAACAGGCGAGAGTTCGCCGTTGGAAGTGCTGCTTTGGTTACTGCAATGAGCTCTTTGCCGGTAATGGCAAGCGGTAAACTTAAGGTAGCCGGTATATATACAGTGCCGACACAACAGAAATGGGTAGCTCGATTGCACCTAGCATTAGATGCAGCAGCAAAGCGCGGTGAAATTGACTATGTATATTCAGAAAGCACAGCTAATACAGACTATGTTAGGGTTATGCGTGAATACTGTGACAGTGGCGTAAACATGATTGTTGGCGAAGCCTTTGGTATCAGTAAAGAAGCCAGAAAAGTCGCCGATGATTATCCAGAAATTGCATTTCTGATGGGAGATCCATTCAAGCCACATGGAAATAATTTTTCAGTTTTTGATAATTACATACATGAGCCTTGCTATTTGATGGGAATTGTCGCTGGCCATATGACAAAAGCTAAAAAGATAGGTATGGTTGGTGGATATGCCATCGGTGAAGTTAACAGACTATTTCATGCTTTTATGAATGGAGCAAAATCTGTTAAGCCAGACATAAAATTTAAAGTCACTTTTATTGGATCATGGTACGACCCACCGAAAGCGAAAGAAGCCGCGTTTGCACAGATTGAGGCTGGCTGCGATATTCTTTACGCGGAAAGAGCAGGTGTAGTTGACGCGTGCAGAGAAAAAGGCATTTTAGCATTCGGTAATGTAAATGATATGAACAAAGAAGAAAATGGTACAGATGTAGTTGTCACCTCGGCCCTTTGGCATATGGAAGGTGCGATAGATCATGCTATTGCAAAGGTGAAATCAGGAAACTTTTCTTCCGAAGAATATCACGATTGGACTATGATGGCAAAAGGAGGTGCATCCTTAGCTCCATACTACGAGTTTGAAAGTAAGATACCTTCTGCAGTAAAAGAACAAGTGGCTACCCTCGCGGATAACATCAAGAAGGGTAAGTTCACAGTAGAAATAAATGACGCCGAACCTAAGTCTACCTTCTAAATAAAACACCACTCCCATTCAACAGAGTGGGAGTGGTATTTTGATAATGACTACACTTCTAAAAGTAGAAAAAATCACAAAAAAATTTGGCGATTTTTATGCCAATGACCAAATTAGCTTTGAAGTAAATAAAAGCGAAGTTTTAGCAATTCTAGGTGAAAATGGAGCGGGTAAAACCACCCTAATGAATATCCTTTTCGGTCACTATACACCGGATGCTGGAAACGTAAATTTTGAAGGGAATGCAATAGAATTTGGTAATACAAATAACGCTATAAAGCTTGGAATTGGAATGGTTCATCAGCACTTTACTTTAGCTGAAAATTTGACCGTTTTAGAAAATATTATTATAGGTAGACAATCGATCTTCTCTCTGTCTTTACCAAAAAGGCAAGCTAGAGTAAAGATCTTAGAGTTATCGAAGAAATTCGGGTTACCAATTAATCCTGATGAACTGGTAGCGAACCTATCCGTAAGTGAAAAACAGAGAATAGAGATTTTAAAAACTCTATTTTTGGACTGCAAACTACTTATTTTAGATGAACCCACTGCGGCCCTAACCCCTCAAGAAACAGATGCTTTATTCTCAACCATTCGTAATATGATTGAAACCGGTTTATCGGTAATTTTAATTTCACATAAACTCAATGAAATACTTGCGGTCAGCGATAGGATAATTGTATTGAGAAATGGCTCCTCTGTTGGTGAAATCGATACCAATTCTGCGGATAGAAAAAAAATTGCTGAAATGATAGTTGGAAAAAAAATAGACTATCCTCAGAAAAAAAAAATACCAAGGAAATCAAAGGTCTTAAGTCTAGTAGATGTTTCATACGATAAAACAGATGCCCCAAATTTAAGCAAAGTCAATTTGGATTTATATGGTGGTCAAATACTTGGAATTGCGGGTGTTGCCGGAAACGGTCAAACCACATTAGCAAAAATCCTTTCAGGGCATTTCAAACCAACTGATGGAAAAATAGTCTTTAATGAGGCTAAAAGTGTGCTTACATCGCCAAAATCATTTATGGATTTGGGAGTTGCCTACATACCTGAAGATCGCAATAGTGATGGAATAGTTGGAGATATGGAAATATGGGAAAATGCCATAATGACCGAAATGGATGATCCATACTTGAGGAATAGCCTTGGAATTATAAATAAAAAAACATCGTTTGATAGAAGTGAAAATCTCTGTGAAACCTACGACATACGAATGCAGTCGATAAGACAACGAAGCAGATTACTATCTGGTGGAAATGTACAAAAGCTTCTTTTAGGGCGTTGGCTCATGAGAAAACCTAAAATAATAATCGCTTGTCAACCGACCCGTGGACTTGATGAAGGCGCGATAGCTTCTATCCAGAATTTACTTCTTAAAGCCCAACAGAATGGTTCAGCAATCATTTTAATATCAGAGGACTTAGATGAATTACTGACTATTTCTGATGACATTTCGGTAATGTATAAAGGTATGTTGTCTGATCCGACAGAAACTAGTTCTACAGATAAACTTTCAATTGGACTTCGAATGGCAGGTGACGGTTTCCTATGATAAAATTTAGACTTGAAGAAAGAGCTAAAAGCCCCTATTGGCTAATTATATTATCTCCCTTTATAGCCATATTAGTCGCAATAATATTAGCTGGTATTCTGGTTGTTCTCGCAGGAGCAAACCCATTTGAATCTTATTATCAATTAATTATTGGGGCATTTGGATCTAAAAACTCATTTGCAGAAACGCTTGCTCGAGCAACTCCAATAATTTTAACAGGTCTTGCTGCTTCAATAGCGTTTAGAGCAAAATTTTGGAATATAGGAGCGGAAGGCCAATTATATTTTGGGGCATTGGCAACAACATTGTTTGGTACTGGATTAGTTATTTTACCAAGTATACTAATGATCCCCTTCTTGTTTATTATGGGAGCACTTGCTGGTGGGTTACTCCTTTTACCTTTGGTTCTTTTGAAACTTTATTATAAAGTTGACGAGGTCGTAACGACTCTACTTTTAAACTTTGTTGTGGTTTTACTTGTAAGCTATTTATTAGAAGGTCCCTGGAAAGACCCCATGTCATTGGGTTGGCCTCAAGGAAAATCAGTTATTGATGAGGGTGTGTTACCCCAAATTCTTTCCAAAACCAGACTCCACCTTGGTTTCATTATTTCTATCTTTTTTGCTTTTTCTGTTTGGTTTATTTTGAGTAAAACTGTGATCGGGTATCGAATAAAGTCAGTTGGTTTAAATGCTGCAGCTGCTTCGCATGCTGGGGTGCCAATTTTTAAAACAGTATTCATTGTAGCACTTCTGAGCGGTGGGATGGCTGGAATGGCAGGAGTAACTGAAACCGCAGGGTTGAAAGGTTATCTTACTTTAGACCTTTCCCCTGGCTTTGGGTACGCAGGAATAGCTGTAGCAATGCTCGCAAATCTCAATCCTATCGGGGTCATATTTTCAGGAGTGTTTTTAGCATCAATCTATGTCGGAGCGGATGCAATGAGTAGAGCGATGAACGTACCTACTTATTTGGCAGATGTGATAGTCGCATTAACTGTGCTGTGCATATTATTAAGTCTTGTATTCGTTCACTACAAAATATTGTTTTTCGGGGTAAAAAAGAATGATTGAATTTATTGAGATTATCTTTACAGCCGGCTTTTGGGCAGCAACCATAAGAATAGCCTGCCCTCTAATATTAGCCACAATAGGAGAGGTATTATGTGAACGTGCGGGAGTTTTGAATCTGGGCATAGAGGGAATTATGTCAATAGGAGCAATGGTTGGATGGATGACAGTGTTTCTTGGAGCAGACCTATATACTGGAATATTGGCTGCACTTATTATTGGAGGTCTTTTCGGCCTTCTCCATGCTATATTTACTGTCTATTTGGGTGCTTCTCAGCATGTTACAGGGATTGGAATAACAATGTTAGCATCCTCACTAGGATTTTTTTGCTTCAAGCTCATTTTGCCTGCGTCTACCACGCCCCCAAAAATCAAACCATTCCAACCCATTGATATTCCTTTTTTGTCAGAACTACCATTTTTAGGTCCAGCATTTTTTCAGCATACGCCATTTACTTATTTAGCAATTTTAGTAGTAATATTCGCGTTTTGGTTAATGAACTCCACACCACTAGGCCTTTCAATAAAAATGGCGGGGGAAAATCCTATGGCACTTGAAGCTCAGGGAATTGATGTGTTTTTAGTTAGAACGATTGCCGTTGTACTCGGCAGTGCTTTAATGGCAGTTGGTGGAGCTTACTTAACATTATCTGCATTTGATGCTTTTTATTTTGGAATGATAAATGGAAGAGGATGGATTGCTATTGCTTTAGTGATATTTGCATCTTGGAAGCCTGAACGAGCTCTTTTAGGAGCACTTCTTTTTGCTGGACTGGATGCTTATCAAGTTAGAGCTCAACAACTGGCCGGAGCTGTTATTCCTTATCAATTTTTTCTAATGCTTCCTTTTTTGTTGAGTATTGTTGCAATGGTAATTGCAGCCAAAAGAACAAGGTATCCAAAGGCACTCTTGATACCATTCCGACGTGGTGAAAGACATTAAAACAGGGAGGAATTACATGACTGATTTATTAGTAAAAAACTGCTTATTATCAAAAAACAAAAACCCTCAAGACATTTTAATTAAGGAAGGGGTTATTAAAGACATAGCTTCAAAAATTACATCGGATAATTTGCCGACTATAGACGCCGATTTTCACTTTGTCACTCCCCCATTTGTTGACAGTCACTTTCATATGGATGCAACACTAAGCTATGGCCTTCCCCGCGTGAATAAAAGTGGCACTTTACTTGAAGGCATCAAATTGTGGGGAGAATTAAAACCAAATCTCACTGCTGATGCTATAAAGGAGAGAGCCTTAAAGTTCTGCAAGTGGGCGATAGCTAGAGGAACCTTGGCAATTCGAAGCCACGTCGATGTCTCTGGACAAAATCTTGTGGGCGTTGAAGCACTTCTGGATGTCAGAGAAACAATGAAAGATTTTATTGATATACAATTGGTTGCATTTCCACAAGACGGATTACTCAGAGCAAATTGTTTGGACAATTTGAATGCGGCACTCGATTTGGGAGTTGATGTCGTTGGCGGAATCCCTCACTTTGAAAGAACCATGGAGGAGGGTCATGATTCCATTCGTATACTGTGTGAGATTGCCGAAAAGCGTGGACTTCTTACAGATCTGCATTGTGATGAAACAGATGACCCAATGTCAAGGCATGTTGAGAAACTTGCATTGGAAACTACTAGACTTGGTCTAAATGGACGTGTAGCGGGTTCTCACCTGACCTCTATGCATTCAATAGATAATTATTATTTCACAAAACTTATCTCTTTGCTAGTTGAGGCTGATCTAAACATTATCGCTAATCCCTTAATTAATATAACGATACAAGGAAGGCAAGATAATTACCCTAAGAGAAGAGGCTTAACTAGAATACCAGAGCAACTCAATGCAGGCCTCAAGGTTGCATTTGGACATGATTGCGTTATGGATCCATGGTATCCACTAGGCTCCCATGATATGCTCGAGGTTGCACATATGGCTTTACACTGCTGTCATATGACTGGCATTGATGAGATGAAATCATGCTTCAATGCAGTGACGGCCAATGCAGCCTCCGTACTCCATTTAGATAATTATGGTATAAATAAGGGATCAAATGGAGATTTGGTAGTTTTGCAATGTAAAGACCCTATAGAAGCCATAAGACTTAAGCCAGCACGGCTATTTGTTGTTAGGCGTGGAAAAGTTATAAGCTCTACCAGTCCAGTACACTATGAACTAAACTTAGACTCAAACACAGAGAGCGAAGATTTGCTTTTTAAAGGCTAATCTACTTTTTGTTCAATGAATATTGGTGTTCTA
>CACBNQ010000048.1 GCA_902540655.1 uncultured Alphaproteobacteria bacterium
AACAAACATAGCGTTTTATGAAAGTGATTTTCTATTTCCTTCAAGATCAAAAAACGGCTATTTAAATAGAGAGAGATTTTTCTTGATTATTAAAGAAATTGCTAAGTTCGCAGGATTAAACTCGCGTTATGTTTCTCCGCACAAAATCCGACATGCATTCGCATCCCATTTATTGTCAAATGGTGCCGATCTGAGAGTTATACAAACCCTTCTTGGTCACAAAAACCTTAGCACCACTGAAATTTATACCCATATTCTAGATGAAAAAATGATAAAGAGTGTTCAGGAAAATCACCCTTTTGCTAAAAAAGATTTTAAAAACTTATAAACATATACGTAAGTATGTAGGAAAGGAATAAATTATGCTTATTGACACGAATTTTTGGTTAGTATCAATCTCAATCGCGGGACTGCTAATTATTTCGGCTTTTTTCTCTGGATCTGAAACAGCTCTCACAGGAGCAAGTAAAGCCAAACTAACTGCACTGAAAGCCAAGGGTTCAAAAATGGCAACACGCGCTTTAGCTTTAAAAGAAAATGGTGAGAGCTTGCTCGGAGCATTGTTATTAGGAAATAATTTAGTGAATATTCTTGCAACCTCTCTTGCAACTTCTCTCTTTACATCATTATTTCAAGAGAATGGTGTTATTATAGCTACATTTACTATGACCTTTTTAATATTAGTCTTTGCTGAAATTATGCCCAAAACTTATGCGATTACCAACCCAGAAGGTGTTTCAATAAGGGTTGCAGGTTTAGTCAGGTTCTTTGTATTTGCCTTTACTCCTTTCATTAAAGCAATTAGATTTTTTGTAAGAATTACTTTCAACGCTTTCGGAGTGAAGTCCGACGATAACATTGAAGAAATGGCGACAGAGGAAATAGCAGGCGCTATATCGCTTCATCACTCTGAAGGAGCAGTGCAGAAAGAAGCTAGAGATATTCTCCTTGGAGCTTTGGACCTTGGCAATCGAGAAGTGGAAGAGATAATGTTACATCGCAGTCAAATCGAAATGATAAGCACCAATAGTTCCCCTAATGAGATTTTTGAGAAGTGCCTAAATTCTCCTTATACCAGACTTCCAATCTATGAAGATAACCCGGAAAATGTGATTGGGGTACTTCATGCAAAAGACGTCTTAAGATCATTTAAGGGATTTGGTAGTGGGCAGTCTACAAGGAGATTCAATGTAAATGATATGAATATACTTGAGGTTGCGATGAAGCCTTATTTTGTTCCAGAGACCACTACTCTTGATCAACAAATGAAACAATTCTTAAAAAGAAAATCACACTTTGCTCTAGTAGTGGATGAGTATGGTGACCTTCGGGGGCTCATAACGTTAGAGGACATTTTGGAAGAAATAGTAGGTCAAATTAGTGATGAGCACGATGTCATTGAACAACAGGTGAAGGAGCTTAATGACAACTCATTAATAGTCGAAGGGAATATGACGATACGAGATCTTAATAGACATAGAGACTGGAATATCCCTGATGAGGAAGCTAACACAGTTGCAGGACTTGTGATACATGAAGCACAGTCGATACCCTCTGAAAAACAAATTTTTATTTTTAGTGGATTTCGGTATGAAATATTAAAGAGAAAAGGAAACCGTATAACAAAATTAAAAATAAAAAAGCTAGGCTAGGAGCCTAATTTAAATATTTTTTAAGCGCCAACACTGCGTTCATTCCACCAAATCCAAAAGAATTGTTAAGAACAACACCTACACTCTTTAACTCTTGAGAATAATTTGGAACTACATCGAGATCGCAAGAAGGATCCAAACCTAAATAATTTATTGTTGGAGGGATGACGTGTTCGTTTATGGCTAGCGTGCAAGCCAAGAGTTCGATTGCTGCTGTTGCGCCTATTAGATGACCATGCATAGCTTTGGTAGAAGAAACTTTAACAGATCTAGAATGTCTTCCGAATACTTTATTAATTGCTTCACTTTCCATTTTATCATTCAACATAGTGCCAGTACCGTGTGCATTTATATAGGTGACGTCTGTCTTATTTATCATTGCATCTTTCAAAACGCCTTCTAGAGCTTTTTGGGGACCAATATTATTCGGTTTTATAAGATCAGATGCGTCCGAAGACATTGCAAATCCAATTACTTCCGCGATGATGTTTGCTTTTCTTTTTTTTGCAGAGGCCAAGCTCTCAAACACAAAGATACCAGCACCCTCACCATGAACGAGACCGTCCCTTCCTCTAGAAAAAGGACGACACTTGCTTTGAGATAAAACTCTTAAGCTTTCCCAAGGTTTAATCCCTCCAAAACTTAGAAAACTCTCGCTTCCGCCGGTGATCAGAATTTTAGATTTTCCTAATTTAATAGTTTCGTAAGCAATTCCCATAGCATGATTTGCAGAAGAACAAGCAGAGGAGACAGTAAAACTTGGTCCCTGTATATGATACTCAATTGAGATCAAACTAGTTGCTGAGTTGTTCATAATCTTTGGTATGGTAAGTGGGTGCAGCCTATTATCCCCTCTCTCAAAAACCTGTTTATAGCTATAGTTTATAGTTTCGATACCACCAATAGAGGAGCCCAAAATTACACCGGCATTTTCTGCCCACTCTTCGTTACAGTGTTCGAGCCCTGAGTTTGTTATTGCCTCTTTAGCAGCCAGTAAAGCAAATTGGGAAAATCGATCCGTCCTAGCTACTTGCTTCAATTTAAAATGCCTGCTTGGATCAAAGTTTTTTATTTGTCCGCCAGTTTTTACTTTAAGCCTTGTGATATCTGGAAACTCAAGTTGGCCGATTCCAGATCTCCCTTCTCTCAAGCTATTATATATTTCGGGCACTGACATTCCAATAGATGAAACGCCCCCCATTCCTGTTATCACAACTCTATCTGTCATAAAATTTCAACAACAAAGAAAAACCCTAAGAATCTTTTTGCAAAAGATCTTTTAGATGATCAATAATGCTTGAAACAGTATAAAAGTTTCTCTTTACCTCGCTTTCATCTAATCCTTCAAATGGAATTGATATGTCAAATTTTTCTTCTAACAAAAAAACTAATTCAACGATAGCTACTGAATCAAGATTAAGGTCTTCAAGCTTGCTACCAAGAAAAATTGCTTGTGGATCTATACCCACTTGTTCTCTAACCAATTCTAACACGGTTTCTTCTATGTTATCCACAATGGAGTTTCCTATACCCGAAAATAATAAATGATACCGTAACGCTATATAACTAAATTATTTTTTCAACATTTTTATTAATTTTGGCAGGCGCCTAAATGCCATATAGGATGCTATGTTTCTACTTTTCAACATAGCAGGGTTACCCATCAGGAACTGGTTCGGCTTCGCATTAACTGATAAACCAGTTTTGCCAGCGAGAATTACATCCGATCCAACCTCTATGTTATCTCCCACTCCTGACTGTCCACCCATAACCACCCTATCACCTACTTTTGCAGACCCAGCTATTCCCACTTGACCACAAATTAAGCAATTCCTACCTAGCTGTACATTGTGCGCTATGTGCACTAGGTTATCTAATTTAGTACCCTCTCCAATGATCGTGTTGGCTATTGTACCTCTATCTATACAGCAATTGGCACCAATCTCTACATTATCATGTATCTCTACAGAGCCTAAGCTTTCGACTTTAAGGTAGTTTTTTAAGCTCATTTTAACTTCGTCCGACCTAGATAACATCACTTTTTCGACACCTTCACCCGTATCTGATACGAAAGAGAAGCCATCACTTCCAATAACAACGTTTGAATTGCATATGACATTCTTGCCTATTATAACATTCCTTAATACCCTAACTCCGGAATGGAGAGTTGTGTTATCATCAATAATTACATTATCCAATATTGTAACATTAGAGAAAATAGTCACATTATCTCCAATTACACAATTAGGTCCTACATATGTAAATGGACCAATATTTACATTTTTTCCTATTCTTGCCGAGTTATCTAAAAAGGCACTTTGGCTTACACCTTCTACACATTTTGAGGGAGTATGAAACACTTTATTTACCTTATACAAAGCTGTCTTGCCCTTATTCAGGAAAATTGCTCCCTCCAGCTTAAAGGCTCTCCAGTCAACCTGCTCTGTAAATAAAGCCGCTTTTGCTCTGCCCAGACAAATTTCGTTAATGTATTTGTTGCTTAGCGCCATTGCTAATTGTTCCTCACTAGCAAACTTTGGTTCGCTTGGTCCAGCGACTAATAATTCAGGATTGCCTACTAAGGTTCCACCAATTTGGCTAGAAATATCTCTTAGGGTGAACATTTTATACCACTTTTATCCAAAATTTTCGAAAGGTGGTCAATAAATCGATACTCCTGCATCAACCAAAGCCATGTATACGAGAGCATCTCTTCCATAAATATCTGCCCTGTAATGTATTTGACCAAACTCATCAAAGAAAGCAGTGCGATAGGTAATGTAAACTGGAATTTTTCTAGATAGATTAATATAAGTTTCTTCGGCTTTTTCAAGAACTTCTTGAAATTTGTTTTCCGGATTGACCTCTTGGTCTCGCAATAAAGAATATGCGAATTGAAAGGGTTCTTGTAACCTTATGCAACCATGACTGAATGTCCTCTCATCTTTGAAAAACAAATCTTTCATCGGAGTGTCATGCATGTAGATACTAAACTTATTTGGGAACATAAATTTAACAAGTCCCAAAGCATTAATGTTGCTTGGTATTTGTTTTATAAGAAAGGGAAAGTTATCGGGTGTAAACGCCTGCATATCAATTAAATTTGAATCAATTATGGTATCAGTACCCCTAACCATTAAAACCATTTCATTATCGCTCAAAAAATTGGGGTCACTTTGGATCAGCGGAAGGTACTCTTCGACCGCTATACTCTTTGGAACGTGCCATGTAGGATTTACCACCATATGGGTCATAGTGTCGTTAAATTCTGCTGTTTGATTACTGGGCAAGCCAATGACTACTCGTGATTGCCAAACTTTTTCGTTTCCCGATTTGAAATATGCGTGAAAGTTTGGCTGGTTAACCAAAACGTATTCAGTACCTCGATCTTCATTATTCCATCTCATCCGTTCTAAATTAACGATTACCTGCATTAATCTGGTTTTAGCGGGGACGTTTATAGCTTCGATACTTCTCTTTCCAAATACGCCATCGGGGTTTAAACCGTGATACTCTTGAAACCTTTTCACCGAGTCATTCAGTTGCTCATCAAATAGCCTTGAATGCTCTTCGTACACCGGATAGCCCATTTTACTTAATCTTTTTCGAAGGAAAGGCACGTTATCATGGGTCATTCCTACCGCCAACACCGCGTCTGTTGGTACAAGGTCTCCCCAAGACCCGTTGAGCGAAGCCTCTCTTAGGTTTTTCAACTCATCTTGCAAACTCATATATTCACTTGATTTTGGGAAAAGGTTCCGAAAAAATTGATTTATATTTAAGCTATCAGTTAGAGCCGATAAGAGCTCATCAGTGTTTTTTCTCCGTGGCGATACGTTAATATTAGCATCTATCATATTTGGGTTCAGAATACCCCCTGAAATGTCTTGCGCAAATAACAAAAAGGCCTCTGTTGCCATAAGCTCAAGCTTTGCTTGTTGAGATGGATCACTTTCAAATATTGCTTGCCTAAGCTCGTCAAGGGGGTATCGCGAGGAAGGTAAGCCGTGAAGCTCTGCCTCACCAATAATAGTTGTGAGGCTTTGTAGTTTCTTCTCATTCCCGATCCAAAATGGCTCAAACTCTCTTTGAATATAAAATACTGATATTGGATTTTCGGCTAAATAAAATTCGGACAGTGCTGACTTTAATGAAGCCTTCTGTGAACCCATTTTCCACTCATTTTCCTGTGACAATGCGCCGAACGCGAACATATTTAAGATAATCACGATACACGTGATATTTGATAAAACGTGTTCGTTAAAAAATAAAAATCTTTTTTTGTAATGAACTAGTCTTGTTCTATATCTAGTCATAGTCCGCCTTCAGTAATCATGATCCTTGTGTTAATAAATTGACATGTTATAATATAGTCTGTCAAATTATTAACATCATTCGATTGTGTATATGAATAGAATAAGCGCTTTTACAAAATATTCCACTGATTCGAAAGTTTATCTTTTATTTTTTCCTATATCGTGTAATAAATATGTCGTATAAGAATAAAGATATAATTCGAGGCGAAACAGGTATGGTAACAAGAAGATCTTTGCTCACTTCTTTTGCGTCTACCGCTTCTATAGTGGTGGCCGCACCTGTATTAGGGAAAGCTCCTGGTTTTTTAAGGGGAGCGGGCGATATCCGTAAAATAAGATTTCGGAATTTTAACACAGGGGAATTCATAAATTCTGTCTACTGGATAGAGGGTTCTTATGTTAGCGACGCTTTGAAAGAAATAGACTACTTTATGAGAGATTGGAGACAAAATAAGGTCCGGTCGTACGATCCTGCAAACATAGATATTTTATCGGCAACACAGGGGCTTCTTGATAGCTCTGAGCCATTTTATCTTTTATCGGGATATAGAACTAGTAAAACCAACAAGATGCTTTCAAGAATGACAGACGGCGTTGCACAAAATTCATATCATGTTAAAGCGATGGCTGCCGATATAAGAATGAGAACACGATCTACCGATAAAATCAGTAGAGCCGCTAAAAGTTTTAAGACCGGTGGTGTTGGTAGATACGCACGATCCGGATTTGTTCACATTGACTCGGGCCCATTCAGAACCTGGACTTCTTAGTTACTAATTCAAGGTCTTAACGCCCCATTTCCATTTACATGGTATTGAAATGAAACTAAATGTTGGGCGCCTATCGGGCCTCTAGCATGCAGTTTATTAGTTGAGATACCAATTTCTGCTCCAAAACCAAATTCTCCTCCATCAGCAAATTGAGTAGATGCATTGCATAAAAGGATTGAACTATCTAACTTTTTAAAAAATAACTCACTGGCAGATTTATCTTCGGTTAGTATGCAGTCCGTATGATTTGATCCAAAATTTCTAATATGTGAAATAGCAGCATCTATGTCTTTCACTACCTTAACAGCTAAAATATTTTCTAGAAATTCGTATCCGTAGTCACTATCAGAAACGCTTACAATGAATTCATTTTTAAATAGTGCTTTATCTGCACGTATTTCTATTCCATTAGCAATTAGAAAATCTATCAGCTCGTTACCTTGCTTGTTATAGAATTCTTTATCAATTAAGAGCGTCTCGACAGCTCCACAGATACCTGGTCTCCTTGACTTAGAGTTTTTTACTACTTTCTTTGCTATTTCAAAATCTGCTTTTTTATGAACATAAATATGAACTATACCCTCTAGATGAGCAAACACAGGGACTTTTGCCTCCCTTTTTATAAATTCAACCAAGCTACGCCCTCCTCTGGGTATAACTACATCAACATAATCTGTCATAGTAACCAATAACTTTACTTCCTCTCTACTTCCAGACCTGAGTATTTGAACACAATTTTCCGGCATTTCCATCTCCGATAAAGCCATGGCGAGAATATCATATAATGCTGTTACAGTTTTTAACGCATCAGAGCCTGGTTTTAAAATAGATGCGTTTTTTGACTTGAGACAAAGGGCTGCGGCATCACAAAAAACATTTGGCCTACTTTCAAAAATTACGCCAATCACACCAATTGGGGTCGTGACCTTACTAATCTCCAAGCCATTTGGACGTATATTTGTCTCTAGAATTTGATCCACAGGGGATTTTTGTTTAGCTACGTCCAACATTACAGTCTGCAACGATTTAATTCTATCATTATCTAGCTTTAATCTGTCTACAAATGCTTTGCTTGCATTATTGCGAGTAGCTAGCTGAATATCTTCGTCATTTGCTCGCAATATCTGATCTTTATGTTTTTGAATTAAGCGTGAAAACAAAACCAAAGTTTCACTGATAACTGTATCTGAAATTTCGGAAAGAGCCAAACCAGCGCTGTGCGCTTTTTTCCCAACTTCTAATATTTTAAAATTGTTGCTCATTAGTTAATTTTCCCTAACTGAAGAATGCCATGTTATCTCTGTGGATAAGCTCTGGTTTTCGATTATAACCTAATGCACTGGATATCTCCTCAGACTTAAGACCAAGTATTTTTTCTGTTTCAATCTGATTAAATGAAATCAACCCTTTAGCTATTATCTGACCGTCTTCTCCCTTAACAGTAACTACGTCTCCTCTTGTAAAAGAGCCAATACATTTCTTTGCGCCCACTGGCAACAAGGAGTTACCCGATTTTAATGCTTTTTCTGCCTTAAAATCTATTACTATTTCACCTTGCGATTTCATGTTTAAGATCCATTTTTTTCTTGCTGCTTTTACGCTTTGAGAAGCTAGAAACCATGTTGCTTTCCTTTTAAAAATATTATTTATCGGATTACGATCTTGGCCATCAGCAATAATTAAATTACAGCCTACCGAAGTAGTGACTTTAGCTGCTTCAATTTTTGTCTTCATGCCTCCTTGTGAAAAATTGTTTTCTGGTCCCCCTGCCATTAGTTCAATTTCTTCTGTGATCTCATTGATAAAGGGAATATGCACTGCATTCTTACTCTTTTTTGGCGACTCCGTATACAGACCGTCAATATCGGAAAGCAATATTAACAGGTCTGACTCACATATAGACGCAACCTGTGCAGCCAATCTATCGTTATCTCCGTATCGTATTTCATCAGTTGCGACTGTATCATTTTCATTAACAATGGGTATTACACCAAATGTCAGTAACGTTTTTAACGTTGATTTACAATTTAAATATCTTCTACGATTTGTGAAATCATCTAAGGTAATAAGTACCTGTGAACATATAAGGCCCTTTAATTTAAAATGCTCTTGATATTCCTTTGAGAGTTCAATTTGTCCAACGGATGCGGCTGCTTGTTCCTGTTCCAAAGTTAATTCGTTTGCTCTAAGATTAAGGATTTTTCTTCCCAAATTTATTGCACCCGAAGAAACGATAATCACGGTTTTTCCTTTTTTTCGTAACTCGATAACATCCTCAATGAAAGACGCGAACCATTCTTTTTTAATTGCACCAAGTTTATCCTCAACTAGCAAAGATGAGCCGACTTTTATGACAATCGACTTTGATTGCTGATATATTTTTTCTGTATCAGGACTAATTTTATTTAAATCGGGCTCCATTTTTCAGTCCTCTCCATAGGCTTAGCTTCTTTAAGTTTATTTTTTTTTAATAACTCAAGCAAATCGTCCTTTAACTTATCAATACCAACTCGCGAAAAGGTAGAAATAGGTAATACTTCAATACCTTTCTCATTAAAAGTTTTTACTATATTTTCCAACTTCTTACTTTTTATGCTATCTACCTTATTAAGTACGACACACTTAATTTTTTCTACCAGACCACTCTTATATTCTTTCAATTCCCTTAATGTAGTTTCAAAATCAGATAAAATATTATCTGAGGATACATCTAAAACGTGAACCAAAACCTGACATCGTTCTATATGACCAAGAAACTGAATCCCAATACCTTTACCGACATTAGCTCCTTCTATAACCCCTGGAATATCGGCTAAAATAAAGTCACCCTGCTTATAAGTTACTATACCTAAGTTTGGACTTAGTGTTGTAAACGCAAAATCACCAATCTTTGGCTTAGCATTGCTCATAACTGATAAAAGGGAAGACTTGCCCACATTTGGTAATCCCACCAGACCAACGTCGGCGAGCAACTTTAGCCGAAGCCATAACATCAATTCAGAACCAGAGTGTCCTTTATTAGCTTGCCTTGGAGCTTGATTAGTTGATGACTTAAATCTACTATTTCCCCAACCGCCGTTTCCACCCTCCGCTATAACATACTCTTGTCCCTCATTTACTAAATCGACCAAAACTGTTGTCTTATTTTCCAAAAGCACTTCAGTTCCCATCGGAACGTTTAGTATCACATCTTCCCCATTTGCTCCCGTTTTATTTTGTCCCATACCAGGCCTACCGTTCTTAGCGAAATAGTGTCTCTTATATTTAAAGTCTATAAGCGTATTGAGATTAGAGATCGCTCTAACAACGACATCGCCCCCTTTACCTCCGTCACCGCCATCAGGTCCACCAAATTCGATAAATTTCTCGCGACGAAAACTTATACAACCCGATCCAC
>CACBNQ010000049.1:0-5000 GCA_902540655.1 uncultured Alphaproteobacteria bacterium
ATAAAGAGTGCAGAGATTTTTGCACAAAGGTTTGGTGACAAGTTTATTGGTCTAGAGGCCTTATTTTTAGGCATTGTTTTGGGTAAAAGTGAAATCTCCAAAAAACTAGTCAACAAAATGAAAAATATTAATCAACTAGAGGAGTTAGTAACTGCAGAAAGAAGAGGGAATAAGATTGAAAGCCAGGGTCACCAAGAAGGTGATAATATTCTAGATGATTACACTGTAAATTTAACGAACAGAGCCTCTGAGGGGAGTATTGACCCTATTATTGGCAGAGATGAAGAGATCCGTAGGACTATTCAAGTTTTGAGTAGAAGAACCAAAAATCATGAAAGTGACCTGCTTACACAAATGGAAAGGCTTAATAAAAACTGTAAACATCTTGTGTGGCTAAACCCTCTTCTTCGATATAAGAAGTTTTTACCAAAAAGTGTTTCAATAAAAAGAATTTTAAAAAATGTTGATGCATTACTTCCTATACACTCTCTGGAAAGCATCGAAAACTTGACATTTTATCTTGCGCGAAAAACAAGTGGAGAAATAGATATTTTAAACTGGAGAGCACGAATTTTGGATAGACAGAGGGAGCCTACAAGTTGAGGGTTTCAGATATAGATATCGACGTAATTAATACAGCACACATTTGGGATAGAGAAAAAAGAGATTTCTCTCTCGCTGTTGTAGTAAAAACATGGGGTTCATCACCTAGGCAAGTTGGTAGTATGATGCTTATTAGAGACGATGGCCACATCGTTGGATCTGTATCAGGGGGTTGCGTAGAGGGTTCGGTAATTTTCAGCGCTAAAAAAATTCTAGCTGATAGCTTTGCCGAGATATTAGATTTTGGTGTTGCAGATCAAGACGCTTGGTCGGTCGGACTGTCGTGTGGAGGCAAGATCTCTGTCTTTGTTTGTCCACGAAAAAAAATACAAGCTAATTTGTTTGAAAAACTTAATTCGGCAAATGTGAATAGAGAAATGTTCCAAATAGAATGTGATTTTCGCAATGGAGAAATCTTTGAAAGTAAGAGTTTAAACTCGAATGACGATTGTCTTCCATTAAAGTTGATACCCAAACCAAGATTGTTTATAGTTGGCGCTGTTCACATTACCCAATATTTAATACCAATGGCTAAAGAGGCTAGTTTTGAAGTTGTTTTGATTGATCCAAGAAGCCACTTCGCAACAAGTGAACGTTTTCCAAATATTAAGATTATGAATGACTGGCCAGATGACGCTCTCAAGAATTTTCGTTTAAATGAGAATGATTGCTTGGTCACTCTAACCCATGATCCGAAAATTGATGACCCTGCACTACTTATTGCATTAAATAGTCCCTTGTTTTCGATATCTTGTTTGGGAAGTAAGAAGACCCATGCCAGTAGAAGGGCTCGATTGCAGAAACAGGGGATTAGCGAGGAACAGCTTAGTCGAATAAATGGGCCTGCAGGACTAAATATAAATGCGAAAAACCCGGCCGAGATAGCCGTTTCGATACTGGCTGAATTAATAAAAGACTGGCGTGGCGAAACCTAAATGAAGATTTTAGGTTTAGACCCACAAGAAAGTCTTGGTTCAGTCATAGCACAAACCTATAACTTGCCCGGAAAAACAATTTCAAAAGGTACCTTCGTGACCAGTGAGATTGTAGATTATTTCAAAGAGGTTGATGTACAGACTATACTTTGTGCGGTACCAGATAATGGTGATATACATGAAGATGAAGCTGCCAACATTATAAGTAATGCTATTGATAGAAGTCACATTTATGCAGAGAGCGCTTCAACAGGTAGAGTTAACTTTAAAAGCCAAGCACTCTGTCTTGTTAGATATAAAAGAGATTTAATAAAGGAAGTAAACTTAGTGGATGAGAGTATTGCTTTCTCAATAGTTGAACATAATCAGCTTCTAGCAAAAAATGACTTAATAGCTACTTTGAAAATCATTCCTTTTTTCACGCAAAAAAAATATGTAGACCAAGTTATTTCGATACTGGATAAGAATGAACTTTTTAAAACACATAGTTTGAATAAAAAGGAAGTAAGTTTAATCCAGACATCATTTGTGTGGCAAAAAAAATCTATGTTCAAAGCCACATCGAATGTAACAAGAAATCGGTTAGAATCTTTAGACTGCTCACTAAATGAAGAAAAATTGATTCGTCACGATTACAATGTGCTTCGGACCGAAATAAGGTCTTCTATAGAGAGCGGTATAGATATCCTTCTCATAAGTGGTGCTTCTGCAATTATAGACCGCTCTGACTATATTCCTAAAGCAATCTTGTCGGAAGGAGGCGAAATAATTCAGTATGGTCTCGCAGTAGATCCAGGAAACCTTCTTTTAGTTGGTAAAATAGCTGAAACAACCATAATAGGTATGCCAGGATGTGCGAGGTCTCCAAAATTAAATGGCTTTGACTGGGTTTTGCAGTTGTTGATGGCAGACATCCCGGTTGTCAAGGAGGAACTAGCAGAAATGGGAGCCGGTGGCCTTTTAATGGAGATTGCATCCCGGCCATTACCTAGAGCTTTGGCCAAAAGCGTGAACAAACGAGAGAAAAAGATCATGGGCGTCATTTTAGCCGCTGGAAATTCCAGAAGAATGGGCAAAGATAATAAACTTCTTAAGAATATTGATGGTGCTCCTTTAATAAGAAATATAGCCCTCGAAATAACTAAAAGCGACCTTGACAGCTGCTCTATAGTTCTTGGGTATCAGTCCGACAAAGTTGCGGATGTTATAAAAGACCTAAATATTAACCTAATCTTAAATCCGCTGTGGAAAGAGGGCCAGGCAAGCTCTTTGAAGGTGGCACTTAATAGTCTAACTTCTTCTTATAGTGATCTTTTAGTAATGTTAGGTGACTTACCAGGTATAAAGTCGGGCCATATAAACAGAATAATTGAAGAGCACCTATCTTCTGAAAATAGAAGGTCAAAAATAACTATACCTTCATTTAAGGGAGAAAAGGGCAACCCAGTTATTTGGGGCAAATCATTTTTTCACGATCTATCTAACCTAGAAGGAGATGTGGGAGGGAGAGTCCTGTTCGACCAGCATCCTGCTGCAATTAACCTAATAGAAATGGATGACCCAGGTGTTGTGACCGACACTGATACACCTGAGGATTTCAGAAGTTATCTAGCCAATAGAGCTTAAGGTCGCTCAATGGCTTTATAGATAAAACATTCTGAATAAATGATGCGTTTATAAATGTGTTATTGGTTGCGGGGGTAGGATTTGAACCTACGACCTTCAGGTTATGAGCCTGATGAGCTACCGGGCTGCTCCACCCCGCGGCAAAAAATGTAAGGGTCTTCTTAAAATTGGCGGTTACCTACTCTCCCACATCTTAAGATGCAGTACCATCGGCGCAACGGTGCTTAACGGTCGAGTTCGGGATGGAATCGAGTGTTTCACTCGCGCTATAACCACCAAATTTAAAAAGACCCAACTTAAAAATACACTAAAAATTTCTGATACCTTCTACTAGATCGTATCAAGCCTATCGGGTTATTAGTACCAGTCAACTGAACGCATTACTACGCTTACATCTCTGGCCTATCGAAGTGGTGGTCTACCACTACCCTCAAGGGAGACCTTGTTTTGAGGGGGGCTTCCCGCTTAGATGCTTTCAGCGGTTATCCTGTCCGCACATAGCTACCCTGCACTGCCGTTGGCACGACAACAGGTCCACCAGTGGTGCGTCCACCCCGGTCCTCTCGTACTAGGGGCAGCTCCTCTCAAGTCTCCAACACCCACGGCAGATAGGGACCGAACTGTCTCACGACGTTCTAAACCCAGCTCACGTACCACTTTAATCGGCGAACAGCCGAACCCTTGGGCCCTGCTCCAGCCCCAGGATGTGATGAGCCGACATCGAGGTGCCAAACACTGCCGTCGATATGGACTCTTGGGCAGTATCAGCCTGTTATCCCCGGCGTACCTTTTATCCGTTGAGCGATGGCCCTTCCACGCGGGACCACCGGATCACTATGGCCGACTTTCGTCTCTGCTCGACTTGTCAGTCTCGCAGTCAAGCGGGCTTCTGCCATTGCACTCTACGGTTGATTTCCGACCAACCTGAGCCCACCATTGCGCGCCTCCGTTACTCTTTAGGAGGCGACCGCCCCAGTCAAACTACCCACCACACACGGTCCCGGATCCGGATAACGGATCGCGGTTAGACATCAAATCAGACAAGAGTGGTATCTCAAGGTTGGCTCCACAGAAACTAGCGTCCCTGCTTCAAAGCCTACCACCTATCCTGCACATGACTAATCTAATGCCAATGTGAAGCTATAGTAAAGGTGCACGGGGTCTTTCCGTCTGACCGCGGGTACCCCGCATCTTCACGGGGAATTCAATTTCGCTGAGTCTGTATTGGAGACAGTGGGGAAGTCGTTACGCCATTCGTGCAGGTCGGAACTTACCCGACAAGGAATTTCGCTACCTTAGGACCGTTATAGTTACGGCCGCCGTTTACCGGGGCTTCAATTCGGTGCTTGCACACCTCCTCTTAACCTTCCGGCACCGGGCAGGCGTCAGACCCTATACATCGCCTTGCGGCTTCGCAGAGCCCTGTGTTTTTAGTAAACAGTCGCCACCCCCTGGGTTGTGTCCCCTACATCTAGTTGCCTAAACATAGGGCCTCCTTCTCGCGAACTTACGGAGGTATTTTGCCGAGTTCCTTCAATACAGTTCTCTCAAGCGCCTTGGTATACTCTACCTGTCCACCTGTGTCGGTTTAGGGTACGATCATAATGGAGGGCTATTTCCAGGAACCACTAAGCAGCAAGATCAATCCAATAAGACCTTACTACACTCGTGATCCGTCACACTCTCCTGGCCCAGGAATATTAACCTGGTTCCCATCGACTACGCCTTTCGGCCTCGCCTTAGGGGTCGGCTTACCCTGCTCAGATTAGCTTTAAGCAGGAACCCTTGGACTTCCGGCGACAGGGTCTCTCACCCTGTTTATCGCTACTCATGTCA
>CACBNQ010000050.1 GCA_902540655.1 uncultured Alphaproteobacteria bacterium
AGAGCTTATCTACGATTCAAAAAAGTCGAAAATTGGAAAACACTTTTAAGCAAAAGAAAAAACATAATTGGATTCATGGGCTACCATTTAAGACCAAATTTAAAAGTTCCAACTTATACATTAGCGCAATCCCTCCTGTTATTATTGGTTTCATTATAGGTATTTTAGCGTCAATAATGGGAGTAGGCGGAGGTTTCATACTGATACCTGCAATGATTTACATTTTAGGCATGCCTACCAAAGTCGTAATTGGCACCTCACTCTATCAGATAATGTTCATCACAGCCTTCACCACCTTCATGCATGCTACGCAAAATAAAACTGTCGATCTTTTACTTGCTTTGATTTTAATTGTTGGTGGTGTTCTAGGAGCACAATTAGGAGCAAGAGTTACCGTTAAACTGAAGGCTGAAGAAATTAGAATCCTTTTGGCAATAATCGTTCTTTTGGTCTGTCTAAAGCTTGCCTTAGATTTAATGATAACTCCCAACGATTTATTTTCAATAACGTATGGTAGTGGGTTATGAAAGCACTGATTTTTGCAATAATTTTTATATTTTCAACGTCTCCGTTCTCCTTGAGTTCAGTCATATCTGATATCGATAAATCTAATATCGAGCTGTCAACACGTTTTGATGGAACAAGTATCTTAGTTTTTGGGGCTATTTCACCAGAAAATGATAGTACATCCTTACTAATAGAAATTATTGGTCCTTCAACATCAGTTAATATAAGAAAAAAGGTCCAAATTTGGGGGATATGGGTTAACAAGAAAATTGCACATTTTCAAGATATACCAAGTTTTTACCAAATAAGTATTTCTAATCCTGAACATCCAATTTTGAAAAAAATCGAAAACAAGAAATTGAAATCACTGTTTTATGACTTTCTAGAAATAAACTCCACACCAAAAGACAGCAATGTTGTAGAGCAATATTACGATGAGCTTACTAGATTAAAGAAAAAGCTTGGGAAGTTGAGTACTTTCGAAGAACAAGTAAATATCATCGATAAAAAATTGTTCTCACACAAAGTCAACCTTCCCAACAAAATTCACCCGGGTTTATATAAAATAAAAATGACATTAATTGATCAACAAGGTACCGAATTAAGCAAGTCTGATCAAAGCGTCAAAGTTTCAAAAGTGGGGATACAAGAGTTTCTATCATATAATTCAAAGAATAATCCAGTTTTTTACGGATTATTTTCAGTAATAATAGCTCTATTTCTGGGGTTTTCCGCAGCTCAATTATTTCGTTGGTTGTACAGATAGTTTTACTAAATGCTAATGCTAGCGTCCCTAGCATCCTCGATTGTCTTCAAACCCGTTTTTGGAGCACCAACCAGAACAGCCATATTTCCCGGTTTATGAAGATTATCCATCATTTTGGTGTGCGCATTTGGTATCTTATGCCAAGGAAATACTTCTGACATACAGGGGTCTATACGCCTATCTATCATCAGTTGGTTAGCTGCACTTGCTTGAAAAAGATTGGCAAAATGGCTACCCTGAACTCTTTTTTGATTCATCCATAAATATCTTGCATCAAAAGTAAGGTTATAACCTGTAGTTCCAGCACATATCACAACTATACCCCCTTTTTTTACAACAAAAACAGATACAGGGAACGTACTTTCACCAGGATGTTCAAACACCATATCAACATTTACACCTTTGCCGAGAATATCCCAAATTGCTTTTCCAAACTTTCTGGCTTCTCCCATCCACGTACGGAATTCTGTACTATTAACAGTCGGCATTTGACCCCAACAATTAAAATCTTTTCTGTTAATCACTCCTTTTGCGCCTAAACCCAATACAAAGTCTCTTTTATCCTCGTCGGATATAACCCCTATTGCATTAGCGCCCGCAGTGTTTATCAATTGAATTGCATATGAACCTAACCCTCCAGACGCCCCCCAAACCAATACATTTTGACCGGGCCTTAACTCATGTGGCGCATGACCAAAAAGCATTCTATACGCAGTCGCAAGGGTTAAAGTGTAACACGCCGCTTCCTCCCAAGTTAGATGCTTCGGCCGTGACATAAGTTGTTGCGATTGTACAGCTGTGAATTGACTAAATGATCCATCAGGTGTTTCATATCCCCAAATGCGTTGGCTCGGAGAATACATAGGATCACCACCATTGCATTGCTCATCATCTCCATCATCTTGATTGCAATGGATTACTACTTCATCACCAACCTTCCAGCGGTTTACTTTTTCGCCTACCGCCCAAACTATTCCAGATGCATCTGAACCAGCAATATGATAATCAGCTTTATGGACATCAAAGGGAGAGATAGGTTCGCCTAGACCTGCCCAAATTCCATTATAATTTACACCGGCAGCCATAACGAAAACTAGCACCTCATTACTATCAACCTTGGGGGTGTCTACCTGCTCAATTTGGAAACTTTTTTCTGGAACACCATGTCTTTCTCGTCTTATAGTCCATGCGTACATTTTTTCTGGTACTTGGCCTAGTTGGGGTATCTCACCAACTTCGTAAATATTTTTCGCTTTTACTTCAGACATTACATTATCCATTATTTGGTTTTTATGAATGATTCTTGGTTCTATTTCAACTCAAATTTACTCTATGTTATTAGATCCCTACATTTTTAAAAATCCAAGTATTAAATCTGACCGGTGTTTCTTATAAGGAAAATTTGACTTGAAAAAATGTTTTTCTTCAATAAAAGACAGTAATATGGATTCTAAGCCTTGGATATTCAGAACTTATGCGGGTCATAGTTCGGCCTCAGCAAGTAATAAGCTTTTCAGAGATAATCTAAGTAAAGGTCAAACCGGCCTTTCAGTCGCTTTTGATCTACCAACTCAAACTGGTTATGATAGTGATCACCAACTTGCTAGAGGAGAAGTTGGAAAAGTTGGCGTCCCTATCAATCACCTGGGCGATATGCGAACGCTTTTTAAAGATATTCCTCTTGATAAAATGAATACCTCCATGACAATAAATGCGACGGCGCCGTGGCTTTTAGCGCTCTATGTTGCCTTAGCAGAGGAGCAAGACCTTAAAGTTAATACATTGCAGGGTACTGTCCAAAATGACATCATCAAAGAATATTTGAGTAGAGGAACTTACATATTCCCACCAGAAGATAGTTTAAATTTAATCGCCGATGTTACGGAATATTGCTACAGAAATATTCCGAAGTGGAACCCTATAAACATTTGCTCGTATCATCTCCAGGAAGCTGGCGCAACGATTGAAGAGGAGGTTGCCTTTGCAATTTCGACTGCAACCGCAGTATTGGATAAAATTCGGCTACGAGTGTCCGCAAAAGAGTTTCCCTTCGTAGTAGGAAGGGTATCTTTTTTTGTAAATGCAGGAATAAAGTTCATTAGTGAAATCTGTAAAATGCGTGCCTTTGTGGAGTTATGGAATGAAATCTGTCTCACCAAATATGGTGTGAAAGAAGAAAAGCTTAGACGATTTAGGTATGGTGTACAGGTGAACAGCTTAGGACTAACCGAACAACAACCTGAAAATAATGTTTACCGGATATTGCTTGAATTATTAGCTGTAACTCTCTCAAAAAATGCAAGAGCGAGAGCAATACAGCTTCCTGCATGGAATGAAGCGATGGGACTTCCCAGACCATGGGATCAGCAGTGGTCTCTGAGAATGCAGCAAGTCTTAGCCTACGAAACAGATCTTTTAGAGTATGAGGATATATTTGACCAAAACCCAATTATAGAAAAAAAAGTTAAAAGGATACTTGGAGAAGTTAATTTAAAGGTAGAAAAAATTAACAAAATGGGCGGGACGGTAGCGGCCTTAGATTACATGAAAAGGACTTTAGTCTCATCTAATGCGAAAAGATTATCTAAAATTGAAAGTGGTGAAACAATTGTTGTTGGAGTAAATAAATTTACTACTTCTGAAGAAAGTGGCCTTTCTTCAGGAGACGGCGATAGTGTGCAAGTGGTTGATAAAAAAATTGAGAAAATCCAAATTTCCTCTCTTACAGATTGGAGATCAAAAAGAAATAATAATTTGGTTGAAAAGGCTAAAGACAACCTAAAAGATGCAGCCAGAAAAAAAATAAATATAATGACAGCATCTATTGAAGCAGCGAAAGCAGGGGTCACCACTGGTGAATGGGCAGATACGATGAGAGAAGTTTTTGGTGAATTTAGAGCACCAACGGGGGTGACAGTTTCAAAATCTTCAGAGAGCGAAAGCCTGCCTACGCTACAAAAGAAAGTGAAAGAAGTAAGTAAAAAGCTTAAAAGAAATATTAAACTCTTAATAGGAAAGCCGGGTCTTGATGGGCATTCAAATGGAGCCGAGCAAATTGCAATGAGGGCAAAGGAAGCTGGATTTGATGTTGTTTATCAAGGCATCCGACTTACACCAAACCAAATAGTCAACTCTGCTTTAGAAGAGTCCGTTCATATTATTGGTTTATCAATACTGTCAGGGAGCCATCTAGAAATTTTAGAAGATCTGACAAACTTATTGAAAACAAAAAACATGACAAAAATACCAGTAATAGTAGGAGGCATTATACCCGAGAAAGATTTCGAAACAATTCGAAAGATGGGTGTGAAAAAAGTCTACACGCCAAAAGATTATGATCTCAATACGATAATATCAGATATGTCGGATTTTGTTGAGCAGAGTGCTGCTTAGGTTACAATCTGTCTCAGCTGTTCTGCAGCTGTAACTTTTTTATCTCTGCTATAGCTTTTGCAGGATTTAAGCCCTTTGGACATGCCTTTGCACAATTCATTATTGTATGGCACCTATACAGTTTAAAAGAGTCATTTAGTTCGTCCAACCTAGCTTTTCTATCCTGATCTCTGCTGTCGATAATCCATCGATATGCATGTAACAACGCAGCTGGACCTAAATATTTATCACCGTTCCACCAGTAGCTTGGGCAAGAAGTTGAACAGCAAGCGCACATTACACATTCATATAATCCGTCGAGCTCTTTTCTATCTGCCTCAGATTGCAGCCATTCCTCTTTTGGCTCATCTGTAAAAGTCTCCAACCAAGGCTTTATACTTGCGTGCTGCTTGTAAAACTGCTTTAAGTCCGGAACCAAATCTTTGATCACTGGCAAATGAGGTAAAGGGTAAATATTAATTGGCCCCTTAAATTCGTTAATTCCCTTAAGGCATGCAAGAGTATTGACGCCACCAATATTCATTGAGCAAGACCCACATATACCTTCTCTACAAGATCGCCTAAAAGTTAAAGTTGGATCTATCTCATTTTTTATCTTTATAAGCGCATCTAATATCATCGGCCCGCACTTATCTAGATCTACGTAAAAGGTATCTAAACGAGGGTTTTCGTTATCTTCGGGGTTATAGCGATAAATTCTGACTTCCTGTACATTTTCGACGTCTGACGGCTTTTCCCATGTAATACCCTGCGTTACCCTAGAGTTTTTAGGTAATCTTAATTCGACCATTTTTTAATAAACCCTCGCTTTAGGCTTTATCTTTGCCGTATCTATCCCACCGTCCTTTATGTCACTCAGAGGTTTAGTAATAACATCTCTGTAACTAAGGCTCACGAATCCATTTTCCGATATCTTGGCCAGTGAATGTACACGCCAATTTTCATCATCCCTGTCAGGGTGATCTTCCTGTGCATGAGCTCCTCTACTTTCTTTACGGGCCTCAGCGGAAACAATTGTTGCCAAAGCATTTGGCATTAAATTTGTAAGTTCCAATGTCTCCATTAAATCCGTGTTCCAAATCATGGACTTATCGGTAACATTTACATAGTCAACGCCGGCAGCTATGTCAGCCATTTTTTCACAACCATCTGATAAAGTCTTGTCTGACCGGAAGACTGCTGCGTCAGACTGCATCGTTTTCTGCATTTTCAATCTCAACTCAGCTGTAGGAGTTGTCCCCTTGGAAAATCTAAGTCCATCCAACCTACCAATAGCTCGATCAACAGAATTCTTATTCAAAGGTCTATTGCTTTCGTTCTTATCTACTACTTCAGCAGCCTTAATTGCGGCTGCTCTTCCAAAAACCACTAGGTCTATTAAGCTGTTTGATCCTAAGCGATTAGCTCCATGGACCGAAGCGCATCCTGCTTCACCAACAGCCATTAGCCCAGGCAATATTTTGTTCTGATCTTCTCCATCAGGACTTATTACTTCGCCCCAATAGTTTGTCGGAATTCCACCCATATTGTAGTGAACGGTTGGTAGAACTGGTATTGGGTCTTTGTTTACATCGACCCCCGCAAAAACTCTGGCACTTTCTGATATACCTGGGAGTCTTTCCGCTAATGTTTCTGGAGGAAGATGGTTTAGGTGTAAGAAGATGTGATCCTTTTCCGATCCAACTCCACGACCATCTCTTATCTCCATTGTCATACATCTCGATACGACATCCCTACTAGCCAAATCCTTATAGGTTGGCGCATATCGCTCCATAAATCTTTCGCCATCAGAGTTAGTAAGGTAACCTCCCTCACCTCTTGCACCCTCGGTGATAAGACATCCAGCTCCATAAATACCAGTTGGATGAAATTGGACGAATTCCATATCTTGAAGAGGTAAACCCTGCCTTGCAACCATCCCATTACCATCACCAGTGCAAGAATGCGCGGAGGTTGCAGAAAAATAGGCTCTTCCATAACCCCCCGTCGCTAAAACAACCATCTTTGCGTTAAATCTATGCAGTGTTCCATCATCCAAATTCCACGCTATGATACCCTGACAAATACCATCTTCTGTCATTATTAAATCGATAGCAAAATACTCTATGAAAAACTCAGCATTGTTTTTAAGTGATTGCCCATAGAGCGTATGTAGAATTGCATGCCCTGTACGATCAGCTGCTGCACAAGTTCGTTGCACGGGAGGTCCTTCACCAAATTCTGTGGTGTGTCCACCAAAAGGTCTTTGATAAATCTTGCCTTCTTCCGTTCTCGAAAATGGCACCCCATAATGTTCTAGTTCATAAACAGCTTTTGGAGCCTCTTTTGCAAGATATTCCATCGCATCACTGTCTCCCAGCCAATCCGACCCTTTTACAGTATCGTACATATGCCAATGCCAATGATCTGGGCCCATATTTGATAACGATGCGGCAATTCCCCCTTGGGCAGCTACTGTGTGACTTCTAGTAGGAAATAGCTTTGTAACACAGGCGGTTTTCAGCCCTTGCTCAGCCATCCCAAGAGTTGCTCTCAACCCGGCACCGCCAGCTCCTACCACTACTACGTCATAGACGTGGTCTGTGATTTCATATGAATTCATAAAACACCTACCAATACCAATTTTCCGAGACTAATTATGCTCACAACAAAGAGTAAGCTACAAAATATTATATTTAAATTAATCCACAGTCTCTTATAAACATAGTCTTCAATAATAACTTGTAAACCCTGTTGAAGATGAAAAATTGTCGCTGTAATAAATGTAAACATCAATAAAGAATTTAAGGGTGTAGATAATGAACTAGCAACTTGCTCGAATGGCATTCCAAAATTTTTACTGAAAAATGCAACAAACCAGATTGTAAGTGGGATTAGTACAATGGAACTAATCCTCGAATATTTCCAATGTTTAATCCCGTCTGACATTCAACTTACGAAAAATAAAAGAGTTAGAAATGTAAGGAGAAATGAGCAAGCCACGGCTATCCATCCGCTGATTGTAACAGACTTTAAGCTGTACCCATAACCCATATCCCAATATAGATGGCGCAGGCCTGTACAAAAATGATACCAAAGCGCCCAAAGTGAGCAAACTAGCACTAATATAATTAATGGGTTATTTAAAAAAATATTAAAACTTTTGAAAGTAAATTCACCCATAGCTAAAGATGCCAGCCAGAATACGACAAGTATTGTTGACACTGTTAGACCAGCACCAGTAATACGATGAAAGATTGATAACACAGACGTTATCTGTGGTTTGTACACCGTCAAGTGAGGAGATAGAGGTCTATTGTCCATGGTTTTAAATCCTAGCTACCAATTGGCTTCCAATATATATCTAAAAAATTTTTGCGCAAGTGGGGTACCCAGTTACAGTTCTCTGGGAACTAATACCCAGTAATCAAAATCTAAAACTGTAGTTGGTAAATATCTCCCATCATCACTCTTTACTTTCATGCTATGGTTTTTTTCTTTTGTACCCACACTTCTTAGTCTTAGAGCTGCTATGTTCCGAACATTAAGATCGATCTTTTCCAGAACTTCTGACCAGCAATATATGGTATCCTCAGCAAATGCTGGATTAGCATGGGTACCACCGTTAATCCCCACGATCAATTGCGCATTTTCTAGGCCGTTAAAACTTAATGCTCTAACCAAAGATATTATGTGGCCTCCATAAATAAGTCTCTTTTTATCCTCACGAGCATTGATATCAAAATGCACTTTAGAATTATTTTGCCATAATCGGGTCGCGAAAAGATGATCCGCTTCACATATGGTATTGCCATCAATGTGATCAATCAGTTCACCTACATTATAATCAGTAAAGCTTTTTTTTGATCCTGCTGCATTTGAGTCATATTTTGTAAAATCAAGCTGCTCAGGAACATTTAGCTCGCTTCCATCTAATGAAGTCTTCAGATGGGGTATATTCGAGGGAGTCTCTTCGACACCAACAAACCTCTTCTTTACCATGACCCATCTTTTGTATTCTAAAATGGTTTCTCCAGTTGAGTTTTGTCCTTTTGTCTTCACATAAACAATTCCTGTTTTTCCATTTGAGTTTTGCTTAAGACCG
>CACBNQ010000051.1 GCA_902540655.1 uncultured Alphaproteobacteria bacterium
TATCAAAATACCCACAATATAATTTACTCCACAATGCACCTTCAAACAAATGACTATGTCCTTCAACAAGACCCGGCATTAAAACGTAATTCTCAAAACTTTTATCCAGTTCATACTTGCCCTCAGGTTTAATTGTATTGAGGTCTCCCACTTGAACAATTTTACCATCCAGAACACTCATGTATTGTGCTTCTGGATTTCTAGGGTTCATTGTAATTATTTTTTTTGCCTTAAAAATTTTTAACAAGAATAACCCTTTCAAAAAAAACTTCTGTTTATACGAAAGCTTGATATCATCAACATTAAATGTGACTTTTGAATGATAATCAATCAAATGTTTCTATTGCAAATTAAATTACCTTAAGTCAATCTAATCATAGGGGGCGTTTAGTGAAAATCGGGCAAAAATTTCAATTAACTAGAAAGGTCGAGAAATGAATAAACATTTTTTAAAAACGTTACTTCTCACTGCTACTCTAATTTTTACGTCATTAGGCGTAAGTTTTGCAGAGCCGAAAAAGGGTGGCACTCTGATAGCTGCTGTTGGGAATAGCCCACGACATTTAAATCCAGCTGTTCAATCAGGAATTGTGACTGGGTTTCCGGGCGCACAACTCTTTGCAACACCAATTCGATATGACAATAATTGGGAACCACAGCCTTATCTTGCTGAGTCATGGGAAATAAGCGATGGTGGGAAAACAGTTAGACTTAATCTTGTAAAAGATGCTGTGTTTCATGATGGAGTTCCTATTAAATCTAGTGACGTAAAGTTCTCCTTGGAAACAATTAAAAAGAATCATCCCTTTAAAACCATGTTTGCTCCTGTTGTGTCGGTCGAAACTCCTGACGAGCATACGGCCATTTTAAAATTATCATCTCCACACCCCGCTTTAATGTTAGCCATGTCATCACAATTGATGGCTATAATACCTGAGCATGTTTATGGAGATGGTCAAGATCCAAAAACACATCCACAAAACTCTGAAAATGTTGTTGGATCGGGTCCCTTTAAGCTCGTTGAATTTAAATCAGGTGAGCATATCATCTTGGAAAGATTTGATGACTTTTTTATAGATGGGAGACCATACCTAGATAAGATGGTTCTTAAGATTATTAAAGATCCGGCAACCAGAACTATAGGGCTTGAAAATGGCGAAATTGATTTTTATGCCTTCGAAAATGTGGCTAGAAACATTGTTCGATTGAAAAAGAACGATAACCTGACAGTAACGCCTGATGGATATGCGGCCATTGGACCGATCGACTGGTTAGCTTTCAATACAAAAACTGGAAAAACGGCTGATGTGAATGTTAGACGCGCTATCGCTTATGCAATAGACAGAAACTTTATTCTGAAAGCTATTATGCTTGGTGTTGCCGATGAGGCTCGAACTGGTATTCATCCTGGAAGTCCTTTTTATGAGCCGAATGTGGAGCCATATAATCTAGATATTGATAAGGCAAACAAAATACTTGATGATGCCGGTTATAAAAAGGGTAGTGATGGTATGCGGTTTGGATTGACAGTCGACTTTGGTTGGCCAGGGCTAAAACCGAATGCCGAATATACAAAGGCGGCACTCAAGAAAATAGGTATAGACGTAACCGTAAGAGCATCTGCCGACTTTCCAACATGGGCAAAGACTGTTAGCAACCATAATTTTGATCTAACCTGGGATACCGTTTTTAATTGGGGAGATCCTGTTATAGGTGTTCACAGAACCTATCAGACCTCTAATATAAAAAAGGGAGTTATCTGGTCTAACACTCAACAATATAGTAATCCAAAAGTGGATGCTATAATGGAGAAGGCTGGAGTAGAAAACGATATGGATAAGCGAAAAGCTCTATATTCAGAGCTACAAAAAATGCTGGCAAACGACTTGCCTGTATATTGGACAAATACTCTTCCTTATCATACCATTTACAGCAAGAAGGTTGGCAATCCTCCTATGGGAATTTGGGCAACCAGCTCTCCAATGGATATGACATATATCAAAGATTAAACTATAACGATGAGAAGGGGCATAAGTTGCCCCTTCTCATTTTCCAATAAAGTATTTCAGTCATATATAAATGCCATTTTTTGTTTCACTGATTAGGCGCCTTGTTTCCATGCTCTTGGTTTTGCTTGTTGTGGTCGTCTTAAACTTTCTCATGCTGCATTTAGCTCCTGGTGATATTGCAGACACAATCGCTCAAACAATGGGGGGTGCTGACGAGCAAGATATGGCTGAATTGAGGAAGCAGTATGGGCTTGACCAACCATTTTTTATTCAGTTGTTTAACTATGTTGTTAGGGTTGCTTTATTGGATTTTGGACATTCTCACTTTTACAATTTACCAGTATTTGACTTGATAATGGAGAGATTTCCTGCCACTTTATTATTAGTTTTTTCAGCGCAGATATTGTCTTTATTTGTAGGCATACTTTTAGGAGTATACGCTGCTCAAAACCCTAATGGACTATCAAGTCTTTTTGTAAATATGTTTTCTCTATTTGGTTACGCAGCTCCTGTATTTTGGACTGGAATTCTTTTATTGATTGCGTTCTCACTCCACATTCCTATTTTTCCAGTCTCAGGAATGAGGGATATAACAATTGAAAGCGGTAATTTCTTTGTTCATTTCTTTGATGTACTTAGGCACCTATTTTTACCTATGATAACACTGGCCTCTATATTTTTCGCCTATTATTCGCGTCTTTGTAGAGCGAGTATGTTAGAAGTACTGGGCGCGGACTTTGTTCGAACGGCTAAAGCAAAAGGACTATCCAAAAAGGACGTATTACTGAAGCATGCACTAAAGAATTCTTTATCCCCAGTTATAACTTTTGCTGGACTGAGCTTCTCTGCCGTTGTCTCAGGGGCCATTCTGGTAGAAACGGTTTACAGTTGGCCAGGTTTAGGGACATTAGCATTTAATTCAATTATATCTAGGGATACGCCGGTTTTACTAGGCATCCTGATTTTCTCAACGTTAATGGTAACTGTAGGAAATCTTTTAACAGATTTAACGTTAAAAGCTTTAGACCCAAGAATAAAAATTTAAGGTTTCAGCATGTTAGAAAATGAAGAAATTGAAGAACCTACAATCAAGCCTGTTAAAGAAATTTTTCAGACATTCTTCAAGAGTTACTCAGCAGTTACAGGACTGATTATTCTTATTGGTATCGCAGTGATGGGCTTTATAGGACCACTATTTTATCCTACTGACCCCTTTGATATGGTATGGATGCCATTTTCGCCTCCAGGAGCTGATGGGTTTCTTTTAGGTACAGATTATTTAGGTCGTGATATCTTATCCCAAATTATCAACGGTGCACGCGTTTCGATAGCAATAGGTTTTTCTGCGGCTTTGGTTTCGTGTTTTATAGGGGTTGGTATAGGCTCATTCGCTGGGTTTTATGGCGGTTGGGTCGAAGAAACACTAATGAGAATAACTGAGTTTTTTCAAGTTTTACCAACCTTATTATTTGCTATGGTAATCGTAGCGCTATTTGGCTCATCAGTACTTTCTATAACTCTAGCGATAGGAGCAGTTAGCTGGGCTAGTGTTGCTAGAATTACAAGATCAGAGTTTTTAAGAATAAAGGAGCTAGACTTTGTCTTAGCCTCACGCTCCTCTGGGAGCAATAATATGGCTCTAATTTTCAGAGTTATTTTACCCAACGCGGCAGCGCCAATAATTGTACAATCAGCATTGTTGGTAGGAGCGGCAATTACATTTGAGGCAGGCTTAGCTTTTCTAGGTTTGTCAGACCCAAATGTCATAAGTTGGGGTCAGGTGATAGGATCTAACAGAGTGTATATTCTTGATGCGACATATACTGTTACATTTCCAGGAGTAGCAATTTTTATAACAGTGCTCGCTATATCTCTTGTAGGTGATGGTCTTAATGATGCGTTAAACCCAAAACTTAGGTCAAGGTAATGGAAGACCTAGTTTCAATAAATAATCTGAATATAGAGGCAAGGACAAGAGCCGGCACTCTAAAAGTGGTAAATGATCTCTCTTTTACGATAAAAAAAAGTGAGACTTTGTGTGTTGTCGGAGAGTCTGGATGTGGAAAATCGGTAACAGCATTGTCCTTGATGAGCTTATTACCTGAGGGAATATTAAAGGTTTCGTCAGGAGATATCTTATTCGACAATACTAACCTAGCTCAATTATCAGAGGCAGAGCTTGAGGGTATAAGAGGCAATGACATTTCAATGATATTTCAGGAGCCGATGACTTCTCTCAATCCTCTTTTTACAGTTGGAGAACAGGTTTCAGAAGTTATCAGGCGGCATAAAAATCTCAATAAAGAAAAAGCATGGGTGAGTGCGGTAGAATTACTAGATGCTGTAAAAATTCCCAATCCAGATAAAAGAGCTTTTGATTATCCTTTTCAGCTTTCTGGTGGACAACGACAAAGAGTTATGATCGCAATTGCGTTGGCGTGTCAGCCAAAAATCTTGATCGCGGATGAGCCAACAACAGCATTAGATGTGACCATTCAAGCAGAAATACTTGCTTTGATTAATATGCTCAAACAAGAAACAGGTACTGCAGTAATGTTTATTACGCACGACATGGCGGTGGTAGCCCAAATGGCGGATCGTGTTGTTGTTATGCATCCAGGTAAAAAAGTCGAGGAGGGAACAGTGCATGAGATTTTTAATAATCCCCAGCATGAGTATACGAGGTCCCTTTTAGCAGCGGTTCCAAAACTTGGAGAGATGGCAAGCAAGAAATATCCCGAACCCATGCGGTTAGTTGGGGAGAAAAAGGCAAAGGCCTTAAAGCCCATTGTTGGAACGAATGAGCCCCTACTTAAAGTGAATAATTTAGTGACCCGCTACCCGGTCAAAGGGGGCGTATTCAGACGAACTGTAGCACGCGTGCATGCTGTTGAAGATGTATCTTTTACTATAATGAAAGGAAAGACACTTTCGCTTGTTGGGGAGTCAGGGTGTGGTAAGTCAACGGTGGGACGCTCGCTCATTCGATTGGTAGAGCCCACCTCAGGGGATGTGAATTTAGATGGTCAGAATATTCTATCACTAAATCCAAAGGATATGCGGGAAGCCCGGAGTAATATCCAAATGGTCTTTCAAGATCCTTTCTCATCATTAAACCCGCAACGACCACTTTTTGATCAAGTAGCGGAACCGTTGCGTAATTATGGAACGGTAAAGCGTGAGGTGTTACAAGATAAGATTGGCGATCTCTTTGATCGTGTAAAATTACCACGAAGTTTTATGCAGCGCTATCCACATCAACTTTCTGGTGGTCAGCGTCAGCGGATAGCAATTGCACGTGCACTCGCGCTTAATCCTAAATTGATCATAGCGGATGAAGCGGTGAGTGCATTGGATGTATCGGTACAGGCTCAAGTATTAAACTTAATGATGGAACTTCAAGTTGATTTGGGACTTTCCTTTTTATTCATCAGCCATGATATGGCGGTTGTTGAGCGTGTGAGCCATGATGTTGGTGTTATGTATTTGGGACGTTTGGTAGAGATTGGGCCTCGACCATCGATCTTCCGTAATCCTCAGCATCCTTACACACAGGATTTATTAAAAGCTGTACCTATTGCGGATCCAGACAAAAGGAAGTTGGAAAGAGATCTAAACTTTAAACCGCTTCCATCACCTATTCATCATTTGACGCATGATCCAACGCCTTCGGAATATAAAGAGGTAGCAAAAGATCACTATGTATTAACAACGGATTGTGGGTATTAAAATTTAAATTGAGAAAGTGGATATAATGCAGAGTATGTTTAATAATATCAATCGGGCTCGTGAAGTATTACAAGGACAAATTGTAAATACGCCAACGCTCAAACTGAATGAGGATGATATTCAAGAGATTCTTCCTCATAATGCTGATGTATCTATAAAGCTGGAATTATTTCAGCAAACGGGCTCGTTTAAGGCGAGAGGTGTGGCTATCGGACTGGAAACTCTAGAGGAAGATAAAAAAGCACAAGGTATTGTAACCGTCACGGGAGGAAATCATGGCATAGCTACCGCTTGGGGTGCAAGTCAATACAATATTTCAGCAAAAATTATTATGCCAAAGACTGCTGACCCATTTAGAATTGATAAATGCCGTAGCCTTGGCGCTCAAGTAATACTTGCTGAAAATGTTGATGATGCCTTTGCAAAATTAGACGAAATCGAAAAGGATGAAAATCGTTTTGTGCTTCACCCATTTAATCAAGAAAACATGATAATTGGTTCAGCTACTTGTTGTGCTGAGATTATAGATCAGATGGGCGATATTGATATATTAATTATTCCAATTGGTGGAGGCGGACTGATAGGTGGTATGGCGCACTATCTTGAACAGATTAATTCGTCCGTTGAATTATTAGGGGTGGAGCCTACAGGAGCGGATAGTTTCGCACAAAGCTTGGAAAATGATAGTGCAGTAAGACTCAATAAAGTGAACACAATAGCCGACAGCTTAGGCGCTCCAATGGCCATGGACTTTTCTTTCAACATCGCAAAAAAGAGAGTAAATCAAGTTGAAAAAGTTACTGATAATGAAATACGCAGAGCAATGATTACCATGAGAGATAGGCTTGGATTTATTGTTGAACCTGCCTGTGCTACCTCTTTAGCTGGGCTGTTAGAGCGATATAAAAAGAAATGTGAGGGTAAAAAAGTTGGAATAATTGCATGTGGCTCAAATATTTCATTCGAAAGATATAATGAAATATTAAAAGACTATAAAGACTAACTCCACCACCTAAATAATCCAATTATCGCAGCACAGGAGTAAAAGAATTGTAATAAAAGAATTCCACTATGACGATTTAAGTAGGCCCATACTCCAATTGAAATAGCAGAAACTAATAGTAAGAAAAACCCTATAACCTCCAAACCGAGGTTCAATGCTACGAATACTGAATAGAAGATTGCTGTAATTACCCCTAGCCATTCAAAAATGTAATAATTTTTTTTTTTAATCATTAGGTTTTCTCTTTTTTAAATGAGTAAAGTTAAATACTCCGGTTAGATTTCTAGGATCAACTTCTGGTTCAAATATCTTATGTTTAACAACTTTTTGGGTTCCAGTTACGGGAAGATCATCCATGAACAAGATATAGCCAGGGGCCTTGAAGTAAGCCATTTTTTCTAAGGCATGATTGAAAAGAATTTCTGCTACCTCTTTAGATTCCTTCTTGCCATCTTCAAGAACTACGCAGGCCATAACTTCTTCCTCTCTAATATCATCTTTCACTGCTATGCACGCAATCTTGGATACAACTTCTATTTCAAAGAGGCAGTTCTCGACTTCTGCTGCAGCAATATTTTCTCCAGCACGCCTAATAATATTTTTTGCTCGATCAACAAAGTACAACATTCCCGTTTCATCCATAGTCACCGTATCACCAGT
>CACBNQ010000052.1 GCA_902540655.1 uncultured Alphaproteobacteria bacterium
GAAATGATCACATGACTTTCTGATTAGAGTTAAAATGAATAGGTATAAAGTAGGGAGTTCTCCTGGTTACCCCCGGCAAACTCCTTTAAAGGATTTTGCACATTAAATGAGTATAGATAGTTATACCATAGCTTTTATAGGTTTAGGAGAAGCCGCATCTTCAATTATCTCAGGATGGGGAAACCTTCGAAATAATCAAATAAAAGCCTACGATATTAAATTGCATTCAGTTGAAACTAAGGAAGAGATACTTGCTAGGGCAAAGGAACTAAATATCCGTATAAAACCGTCTATACAAGAACTTGTTAAAGATACTGATTTAATTTTTTCCACAGTTACCGCTGATCAAGCTTTAAAAGTAGCAAGAGAGTCTTGCCAATTTATAAGAGATGGGGCGTTTTTTTTTGATCTCAATTCCTGTGCGCCTTCTTCGAAAAAAAGTGCATGTAAAAGTATTGAGACAAATGGAGGAGGATACGTAGACGTTGCAGTTATGGCACCTATATATTCAAAAAAAAACCTTGTTCCTCTATTAATCTCTGGAGATAAAATATTGCAGGCACACACTATATTAGAAAAGCTTCCAATGGATGTAAAAATTATTGAGGGGCCCGTTGGTCGGGCATCTACCATAAAAATGGTTCGTTCTATAATGGTTAAGGGGTTAGAGGCTCTTACCGCCGAGTGTGCTCTCGCAGCAGTCGAAGCAGATGTCGTAGATGAGGTATTCAATTCATTATCGGCTGAGCATCCCCACTTTGATATTATCAAGCATTCTATTTATAATTTCGAGAGAAGCATTTCTCATGGCAAGCGCAGAGCAGAAGAGCTCAAAGAGGTATCAAAAATGCTTGAAGACTTGAAACTTGCAAATCATATGTCAAAAGCAACTGCTGTTTGGCAGAACAATATTGGTTCATTAGAAAAGACAAATTCGATCTCTAAAATAAAAGAAAATTTTGTTTCTTTTGCTAAACAGTTATCAGCTGAGCTTAGAGACATAAAAGAGTAATAATATTTTTAGACCTTTTCAAAATTATTATTTAGAATTAACAGAAACTAATCAATAAGAATCTCTTTTATAATGACTGAGAAAGAATATGATAAAATCCCTGGCACGATTGTCTTTGATGCAGATAAATCACGAGAGGGGTATCATTTAAACCAATTTTGTATATCACTCAGATTGCAGAAAAATAGAGACGCCTTCAATAAAAATGAAGAGGCTTATCTTGACGCCTACCCTATGTCTAAGGAACAGCGCGAAGCTGTTTTGAAAAGGGAGTGGAATCTACTATTGGAATTGGGAGGTAATATTTATTATACCTCAAAATTAGCGGCTAATGATGGGATTAATTTCCAAAATCTTGCAGGACAAATGACTGGTATGGGTGTAGATTCTTATCGCGAAATGATGCTTAAAGGAGGACGTTCTATAGAAGGCAATAGAGATAAGTCTGATTGGGGAGAGGATTAATGGCTAAGATTATGGCGGGAGTAGGATGCTCACATGTACCAGCAATTGGTGTTGCGATGGACACTGGAATAACACATGAGGAATATTGGAAACCAGTTTTTGAAGGATTTAAAAAATCTAGAGAATGGATGAAAAAACAAAATCCTGATGTGATATTTCTTGTTTACAACGACCATTGTACCGCTTTTGATGCGAGATGTATTCCTACCTTTGCGCTTGGATGTGGAGCTGAATTTCAACCTGCAGATGAAGGATGGGGGCCTAGGCCAGTACCAGCAGTAAAAAACCATCAAAAAATGGCGAGCCATATAGCACAATCTTTAGTACTCAATGAATTTGATATTACAATCATGAATGAGATGGAAGTTGATCACGGTCTTACCGTTCCTTTGTCAGTGATGTTCGGAGATATAAAGCAGAATGATGAATGGCCTGCTCTAGTCATTCCACTTTGTGTAAACGTTGTTCAATACCCAGCTCCCACTGGTAATAGGTGCTATAATCTGGGTAAAGCTATACGAAGAGCCATTGAGAGTTATGAAGAAGATTTAAATGTTATTATTTTTGGCACAGGGGGTATGAGCCATCAGTTGCAGTATAAGAGGGCTGGGCTTATTAATTCTGATTGGGACAAGCGTTTCCTTGATCTTATGACAGAGGATCCAGTTGGAGCTAGCCAAATCACGCACCTTGAGTATCTGAGGGAAACTGGTAGTGAAGGAATCGAAATGGTGATGTGGTTAATTATGAGAGGTGCTTTGAACGAAAATGTAACCGAAGTCCATCGCCACTATCACGTTCCTGCCTCTAATACAGCTGTTGGACATATAATTTTAGAAAATAATGCATGAGGAAAAATAAATGAAAATTTGTGTTGCGGGAGCCTACGGTGCATTTGGCCTAAAGCATTTAGATGCCTTAAAAAATATTGAGGATATAGAGGTTGTTTCTGTAATGGGGCCAAACAGAGACAAAATAGCGGCTCTTGCAAACGAACGGCGCATAGAGCACTTCAGTGATAGTCTTGAGGAATGTATTTCTTTACAAAATGTTGATGCTGTTATTCTATCAACTCCTACCCAGATGCACGCTGATCAAGCGATTAGGTGCATGGATGCTGGCAAACATGTTCTTGTAGAAATTCCAATGGCTGACACATTAGCTGATAGCAATCGTATTGTTGATAAGAAAAAAGAAACTGGCCTCGTCTGCATGGCAGGTCACGTGCGTAGGTTCAATCCATCCCATCAGTGGATAAACAACAAGATTAAAGCTGGGGAACTTAAGATTCAACAAATGGATGCACAAACCTACTTCTTTCGAAGAACAAATACGAATGCAAAGGGTGAGCCTAGATCTTGGACCGATCATCTACTTTGGCATCATGCCTGTCATACCGTTGATCTATTCCAGTACCAAACACAAAGTAAAGTGGTACGAACCTTTGGTTTACAAGGACCTTTACACCCAGCACTCGGCATTGCTATGGATATGTCTATCGGGATGAAAACCGAAGATGCAGCAATTTGTACTCTTTCTCTTAGCTTTAACAACAATGGGCCTTTTGGTACGTTTTTCAGATATATATGCGATAATGGAACATATTTAGCTAGATATGATGATCTTTATGATGGGGACAATAAACAGATTGATTTGAGTGGAGTTGATGTTTCAAACAATGGTATAGAGTTAATTGATCGAGAATTTATTTCCGCTATTAAAGAAAACCGCCAACCAAACGCGTGTGTTACCGATGCTATTTCAGCAATGCAAACTCTTGATAAAATAGAGAGAGATTTACACAGTGATTGAAAATAAAACAGCACTGATACTTTCAGCACATGCCGCAGATTTTGTTTGGCGTTGCGGGGGTGCTATAGCATTGCATGAAAAGCTTGGATATAAAGTTACCATAGCTTGCATGTCATACGGTGAGAGAGGTGAGAGCGCTAAGCTATGGAAGCAAAGTGGAATGACCTTAGAAAAGGTAAAAAGCAACAGAAAAAGTGAAGCAGAAAAAGCAGCTAAGGCACTAAACGCCCACAATATTATTTTTTTTGATCTTGGTGATTATCCTTTGGAAATTGACAAAGAAGCAAAGTTAAAAATAGTGGATCTCATTCGAAGTATTCAGCCAAATTTCATGATGAGTCATTCTAAATATGACCAGTATAATACAGATCATATGCTTATGACTAAGATAGCGATCGAGACACGTATGATTGCGCAGGCTTGGGGACACAACCCAGGGGAAAAGGTGCTAGGCGCCCCTCAACTATATTTATTTGAACCCCATCAAACCGAGCAAATGGGTTGGAAACCTAATGTATTCTTAGATATCACAGAAGTTTGGGATAATAAACGAAAAGCAATAGAGTGTATGGAAGGGCAGCATCATTTGTGGAATTATTATACGAATTTGGCAGAAAACCGTGCAAATCATTTTAGGCGCAATTCAGGAGGAATGGCTGGAGGTCGTGTTGCTAAATACGCTGAAGCGTTTGAGTCAATGTATCCAGTCTGTAAGGATGAGCTTTGATGGGAGGAATTGTAGTACAAAACTTTGAGCGAGTAGAGCAAGAAATTATTGATGGATTACAATCCTGCGGAGTATCTACCATCCATGAAGCACAAGAAAGAAAAGGTTTGCTGGCAAGTTATATTTCGCCTGTAATTCCGGGAAAAAGAATTGCAGGATCAGCTATAACAATATTAGCTGCGCCTGCCGATAACTGGATGGTGCACGTGGCAATCGAACAAATAAAGCCTGGTGATATAATGATATTGGGTACGACATCTCCCTCAGATGCGGGGTATTTTGGAGAATTGCTAGCGACATCCGCAATTGCCAGAGGTTGTAGAGGTTTCGTACTTGATGGTGGCTGTCGAGATATTGCAGAATTAAGAAAAATAGATTTTCCAGTTTGGTGTAAGGCCCACAATGCGCAAGGGACTGTGAAAGAGGTTGTTGGTTCAGTAAATATTCCTATTGTTTGTGCAGGAGCGTCTGTTGATGCAGGTGATGTAATAGTAGCTGATGATGATGGAGTGTGTATTGTTAAGAGAGACGAAGCAAAAACGGTTCTCGGACTAGCACAAGAAAGAGAAGAGCTCGAAGTTGAAAAACGAAAAAAATTAGCTTCCGGTGAACTGGGATTAGATATCTATAATATGCGAGAGAAGCTAAAGAAATACGGTTTAAAATATGTCTGAAGGCACCCCAGCGATGTGGATGAGAGGAGGAACATCAAAGGGGCTATATTTTTTAAAAGACGACATTCCGAATGATATTGCGAAAAGGAAAGACTTCTTACTTTCTGTTTTTGGTTCTCCAGATAATTTACAAATAAATGGTGTTGGGGGAGGAAACCCCTTAACCTCTAAGGTTGCCATTGTTTCAAAATCAAAAAGGTCTGATGTTGATGTTGACTACCTATTTCTTCAGGTTGCTGTCGATGATTATGTGGTATCCTCTACCCAGAATTGTGGCAACATACTCGCTGGTATTGCGCCCTTTGCAATAGAGCGAGGATTGATAAAACCGGAAAAAGATAAAACATCCGTAAGAATTTTTATGGAGAATTCAAAACAAATTGCTATTGCCACTGTTGACACGCCTGATGGTACGTTAACTTATAATGGAAATACGTACATAGATGGTGTTACTTTGCCAAGTTCGCCCATTTCATTAGAGTTTCTGGATATTGAGGGATCTCTATGTGGTGAGCTTTTACCGAGCGGTAATATAAAAGATGAAATAGACGGATATACTGTAACAATGATTGATAACGGAATGCCATGCGTAATTATTGAAGCAAGTCAACTAGGTCTTAATGGCAACGAAAAAGTCGAGGAACTGGAACAAAATAATGCTCTGAGAGGAACTCTTGAATCCCTTCGACTTAAGTGTGGAAAGATAATGAATCTTGGAGATGTGAAAGAGAAAACGGTACCGAAAATGACAATTGTGAGCAAACCTCTAAACGATGGTATGATAAATACGCGAACATTTATTCCGCATCGGTGCCATCGCTCTATTGGTGTTTTTGGTGCAATTTCAGTCGCAACGGCTTGTCTGATAGAAGATACTCCTATCAATAAATTGTCGATAATTCCTAATGGTGAAAAAAAACTATGTTCCATTGAACATCCCTCAGGACAGATGCATGTTTTAGCAGAGTTGGGAGATAAAAAAATCAAATCTACAGCTATTTTAAGAACGGCCCGAAAGCTATTTGATGGTATTGTATTCCCCCATACGGAGAGTGAGAAGGCTAATTGAAATCATGGATGCAGATTGGCTACCTTTTCACCCTAATCCTCGTAAACCAAAGTTCAAGGTACCCCAAGGTGCAGTAGATGCCCACTGCCATGTTTTCGGTCCAGCAGCTCGATTCCCATTTGCTTCAGAAAGAAAGTATACCCCCTGTGATGCATCCAAAGAGCAATTATTTGCACTTAGAGATTTTTTAGGTTTTGAACGCAGCGTTATAGTGCAGGCGACTTGTCATGGAAAAAATAATGATGCCTTGGAGGATGCTTTGCTGAATTCAAATAATATGGCTAGAGGAATTGCCGCAGTTGGACCAGAAATCGATGATCAAACCTTAAAGCGCTTGGACCATGCAGGTGTCAGGGGTGTGAGATTCAATTTTGTAAAAAGGCTAGTAGATAATACGCCGAAAGATATATTCAAAAATATATCGAATATGATCGCAGAATATGGATGGCACATTGTTGTATACGTTGAGTCACAAGACTTAGAGGAGCTGATTCCCTTTTTACAAGCACTTCCAACACGTGTAGTTTTTGATCACATGGCACGACCAGATGTAGCGAAGGGCACCAATGGTAAGGACTTTAATTTATTAATGAAGCTAATGGAAACAGAAAAGTTTTGGTGCAAAACAACTTGTCCTGAAAGACTGACTAAAGTCGGACCAGAAGAAAACTATTCCGATGTTTTACCGTTTATGAAAAAACTTGTGGAAAACTTTCCTGACAGAGTTTTATGGGGCACGGATTGGCCTCATCCGAATATGAAGTCGCATATGCCTGATGACGGTCAGCTAGTGGACATCATAGAACTCTTTGCTCCAAAAGAGGAAACACAGAAAAAACTCCTGATTGATAATCCATTAGCTCTTTACTGGAATGATTGAACCAAATTAGCACTTTTTGACTTTTGCTTTGAAAAGCATCATGCTAATGACGGTAACCAAAGAACAATGCCAGGAAAAGAAATTAAAACGGCAATGGTAAAAGCATCCGCAATAAAAAATGGAGTTACTCCTTTAAAAACATCTTGCACACTTAGGTCATCTCGGACACCAGCAACGACGAAGCAATTTAATCCAATAGGTGGCGTTATCAAACAGAACTCCGCCATTTTCACAACCAGTATACCAAACCATATCGCGCACATAGTGCCAGACATTCCAAATGCACTATCAGCGGCTGATACAGTTTCACCTCCATTTAGTGCCATAACAGCTGGGTAAACAACTGGTAGTGTTAATAGCAACATACCTATGGCATCCATAAACATGCCGAGAACAGCATATCCAAGTAATATGCAAACCAATATCAGTACAGGAGACATATCGAGCGATGTAATCCAAGATGAAAATGCATCTGGAAGCTTCGCAAAACCGAGGAAGCGAACATAGATTAGCACACCCCAAATAATGGTAAATATCATTATAGTTAATTTTGCAGTTTCTAGAAGAGCTTCCTTAAGCTGTTTTATTCGCATGCCTCTGTAAATAGCCATTAAAAAAACAATAAAAGCACCTATGGCCCCTCCCTCTGTGGGTGTTCCCCATGCATCACC
>CACBNQ010000053.1 GCA_902540655.1 uncultured Alphaproteobacteria bacterium
ACTGCTATAGACAGCCAGAGTGATGAGCTTTCCAATAAATCGCCGAGTACGGATCAACAGCTTGATATGCTGAACTTATTGAAGGAAGAGCTTCTTGCTTTAGGAGTTGAAGACGTTAAGCTCACGGACTATGGAGTAGTTACAGCGACAGTGCCCGGAAATATATCGGCACCATCTGTTGGATTTTTAGCGCATGTGGATACAGCACCACAATTCAATGCTTCAGGTGTTAAGCCGAGGTTAATTAAAGGGTATAATGGGGGAGACATCACATTTCCTGATGATCCGGAGCTGACCCTTTCGCCAAATGAGTTCGAATACCTAAAGGAAAAAAAGGGTGATGATATCATTACCGCATCTGGAACTACATTACTTGGAGCCGATGATAAAGCTGGTGTCTCGATAATAATGACAGCAATTAATCACCTTTTACAAAATGCTGAATTAAAGCATGGTCCCATCAGAGTGGCATTTACTCCAGATGAAGAAATAGGTCGTGGTGTAAAAAAACAATTGGCCACTGATCTCGACGTAGACACGGCATACACCTTTGATGGGGGTAAAATTGGAGACTTGGAATATGAAACCTTTTCTGCAGATAAAGCAGAGGTCAAAATTAAAGGTGTATCGATACACCCTGGTTTAGCAAAAGATAAGTTGGTAAATGCTATCCACATTGCAGCAAAGCTCATTAGTACTTTGCCTCAAACCACTCTTACTCCAGAAACTACGGAAGATAACGAAGGTTTTATCCATGCTACAGATATATTTGGAGGGTCCTCTGAAATGACGCTTCGCTTTATTTTGCGTGATTTTGAGCTTGCGGGTTTAAAAGAGAAAGGTGATCTTTTGAAACAGGTATGTGAGGTGATAAACTCGTCAGAGCCAAGAGCAGAAATTACCTGCGAAATTACTCCACAATACAGAAACATGCGTTATTGGCTTGAGAAAAATATGAGGCCTGTTGAGATAGCTAAGAAAGCTATGGAAAACTTAGACATTGTTCCTTTTTCAAAACCTATAAGAGGTGGCACAGACGGATCATTATTAACTGAGTTAGGTATACCTACGCCAAACCTATTCACGGGCATGCAAAACATTCATGGCCCTCTTGAGTGGATTTCCGCTCAAGATATGGAAAAAGCTACTCATTTATGTTTGGAAATCATAAAGGAGTTTTCAAAAGAAGATTAACTGTTTTTAAAAAATGAATGAGCTCTTAGCTAGCTTTTAATCGTCCCTCGAGAGCATCATCTATAGCTTGCTGTCCCCAATGCAATCCACACTCATATTTGCCAAAAACAAAGTTATCATTTGCATTCGTTGACAAGCCTGCCTGAATCGCCTCGCCTATCTCAAAATCTTCATTAAACACTTCTTTGACAACATTGTAATTTTTTTCCCAATATTGTTTAGCCTTATCTGTATTTGCTGGTTCAGATATAAGCATCATACATTTAAATACACAGGTGCCTGGACCCGTTGGGATTATTGAATGTACATAGACGTGGTCTGTCATAATTTGTACAAAGTTACAGGGAAATAAATAATTTTGTGTCATAAAATATTTTCTATATGTCCATTCTTCTTGTGGTTTGCCTTTAAGCTCCCTTATATTCCATAATGGAACTGAGTGACGAACGTGGGGATAGTGATTGGTAAAAACGCTTTGATTATCTAGGTACCCAGAACACGCAGTGTGTTCATGCGCTGAGCAAAAATGATAATTTTCTTGAAAGCCCTCCAAAGCTAATCTCCAGCTCATGTTTCTTGGCAGCGTCCATTTTTTGTAAATTGTATGATTATCTAAGTTCAAAGCATTAAATTGACTCTCCATCGGAGCCAACCATTTTGCCATATCTACCCGCTTTGTATCTGCAGATGGTCTAACCCACACCATTCCAAAATGCTCGTATACTGGTAATTCTTTGAGCCCATACTTGCTTTTATCTAAGTTATCAAACCCAAATGGTTGAGGCATTCCTCTTAATTTTCCATTGAGGTCATAAGTCCAGCTATGATAGGGACATGAAAAAGTCTTAGCTTTTCCACACTCACGCCCTTCGACTTTTGCGCCCCTATGTCGGCAAACATTCATGAAAGCTTTTAACTCATTGTCATTATTTCTTGTAACTAATATTGGTACACCGGTATCATTGTGGGTTATAAACTTTCCAGGTTCCGATAATTCACTTACATGCGCAACAATAATTGGAAACTCACGAAAAAGCGTATTAATTTCAGCATTTAATTTTTTTGGATCATTGTAATTAGAAACGGGATTATGCATTATTTCATCGGTCATAGAAGTTTTACCGGTTTCACAATACTCAAGTATTTGCTCAATAATTTGTTTTTCTTCTTTTGTTACCATTTTTATTCTTTAAGACTTAGCTTCAATTCAGATAATATCATAAGTTACATTTTATTTGAAACGACAAATCATAAGCTTCAAGCATCAAATAAATACCTTATAAATATTGACTCCCTTTAGATTGAAGCTCAACTGCTGTTTCATACTCTTTTTTCAAAATCTCTATAATTTCTTTAATTGTTTCTGGTTTTTTAACGTTTCCAACGCCTTGTCCAGCACTCCAGACTGTTTTCCAAGCTTTTGATCCCGCGTGCATATCTCCTGAAAAATCAATTTTCGCTATTTTCTTTGTATCGTCAAGAGATAGCCCAGAAGCTTTGACGCTTGCTTTCATCCAGTTTCCAAGTGCTCCTGTGATGGCACGTGATTGGATCAAGTCTTCCATTTTACTGTCCCAGACCATTTGTCTGTAGGCATCGGAAATTAAAGTTTCTTGTGCTGCCAGAAATCTTGTACCTATATAGGCAAAATCAATACCAAGGGTTTCAGCAGCACGTATGCTTCTACCATTGCTAATTCCACCACCTACCATTATAGGGCCATCAAAAAACGATCTTACCTCATCGAGAAAAGGCATCAAGGCATATTCACCAGTGTGGCCGCCAGCGCCGGTACAAACAAGTACCAAGCCATCGGCACCCCTATCAATTGCCTTTCTTGCAAAAGAAGGAGAGTTAACATCTGCAAATACTAGACCACCATATGCATGAACCTGCTGTGTCACCCTATGCGGCCCTCCAAGAGCTGTGATTACTATTTTTGGTTTAAATTCTTCAACAAGTGTAATTTCTTGATCAAAGCGTCCATAGCTGTTGTGGGTTATCATATTAAATGCCCATGGGGCATCTTGTTGATTTAATTTAGTATCGATTATTTCAAACCAACTTCTTAAATCATCAATGGTACGGGCGTTTGGGCCAGGAAAAGATCCCATAAGACCTTCTTTGCATGATTGAATCACAGCGTCAGGCCCTGAAACAAGAAACATTGGAGCTACTACCGCCGGTAGCTTTAAGCGCTTTTTAATTGAGACAAGAATTTCATCAGACATCGGTCGCTCTTAAAATTTACCTTTCCGTTTAGGGAATTTGGATGTGAAGTGCAACAAATACTTTAATATATAACAAATTTATAGTTATTTTTACTTAGTATGTGTATAATACTTACATGGCTTTCTTTGAATCAAATTACTGGCACCCCTCCGTTGCAGCAGACATTGTTTTATTGTCTCTAAGACAAAAAAAACTCTCAGTTTTACTTGTCAAACGCTTGGACCATGAGAATGGATGGGCACTGCCTGGCGGTTTTTTAGAAGAAGGTGAGGATCTTGATCAATGCGCACAAAGAGAATTATACGAAGAAACAGGAATTCGAGTTCCCTACATTAGTCATTTTGCTAATTATAGCGATCCAATTAGAGACAATCGTCATCAAGTAATTTCAGTTGCCTATTTAGCGGTTCATCCTTCAGGGAAGTTAAGGATTAGAGCAAACTCCGATGTTTTTGATGTTAACTGGTTTAATGTGGATAGTTTGCCAGACTTGTGTTTTGATCATAACAAAATTTGTAGTGATGGGATAAAATATTCACGGCTATTAATAGAGAGAAAGCCCTCTCTAGCTTTTGCTTTTCATAAAGATGGTTTTACCTTAACTGAATTACAACAAACATTTGCTGCTTTTGGGGGACAAAAATTTAGTCCTGAGAACAAAAGGAATTTTCGTTTATGGCTGAAAAATTATTCAGATGGTAAGGGATTGGTTATAGAAACTGATAAGTTTAGAGAAGGTAATCACAGACCTGCCCGAATTTATAAGCCAAATCTTGAAGCGTTGGCTGAACATAATTAAGAATAATTATTTTATATGCCTTTGAACTACTTTTCCTTCTAGATACCAAGCCTTTCGTGGCTGTATTTCTGCGGTTTTAAAATGTTTATCCCTTCGGATAAGAGCTTTCTCAGCAGATTTCTTGTCAGGATAGATAGAGACCGACATTGCTGTGGTTGGACCTGTTTTTATAGTCAATAGGATCTCAGCATTTGGAAAAAGCGTAGGCGCATCCTTTTCATACAATTCAGCTCTTTTAGTTAGATCATCCTCTGTCTCAAATTCCAACATATTTATTCGTGCAACACTCATTCGCTTCTCCTTAATTAATTTAATAATATCTAATAACAATTGAGTTTATATTCTCGCCGATATTTTAAAATCCATTTTGAACAAAAACCAATTCAGCTCTTTGTCATCTTATGTTATTCTAGGAATAGATTTTTCAGACTGGGATAAGATATTGAAAGATTCTAACGAGCAAAAATTTATTGGACAAAGAATACCAAATGGTATGCTGGAGGATAACTATCCAAGAAATATGTGGTGGGTTGCAGCGCGCTCAGACGAGATAAACGAAAAACCGATTTCGCGTTGGCTGCTCGAAACTCCAGTTGTGCTATATCGCTTAGAGGACGGCACTCCTGCAGCGTTATATGATAGATGTCCACATAGGTGGGCACCTCTATCTGAAGGACATGTTGAGGGCAATAAAATTATTTGTCCTTATCATGGGATGCAATTTAATAGTGAAGGTCATTGCACAAAAGCTCCAACTCAAAAGATGATGCCAAAGACTGCCCAAATACCCTCATTCAAGGTTTTGGAACGCGGCGCTTTTTTTTGGATTTGGATGGGCGATCAGGACGCTATAGATTGTGAGCCCCCAGATGTTAGCTATCAAACGGATAATGATTGGACCTTTTTAGGCGGCTACTATGATGTAAAAGCAAATTGGGTTTTAATAAGAGAAAATGTCATGGATTTAACACACATTGCTTTTCTCCATAAGAATACTTTTAAGCAAAATGACTGGATAACAGCTCCGGATAGTTATTTAGATGGTGAAACAATCTGTTATGAACAAGAATTTGATTTAGCACCTCTTTCCCCTTTGTTTTGTGCTGGAATGGGCCTGCCTGAGGATAAGCCAATTTTGCGAAAGCAAGTAGGTAGAATGCCTACCCTGGCCATATCATTTTCTGATTGGAACGTGACCGATCCTAATCCAGGAGAAGGAGCTAGATCAAAGTTTATTATGCGTGGTTGCCATATAGTTACTCCCGGGAAAAAAGGAGAAACACATTATTTTTGGGGGGGGCAGCGTTTGATGTGCCTCAGCTAAACGAAGATGTAATTAATAAGACAAAAAAGAGCGTTACAGCTGCATTCGATGAAGATAAGCACTTACTAGAAATAATGCAAAAGCAAATTCAGGATGATCCCACCGGCATGAACTATCTTGAGGTAACTCTTGGAGCAGATGGTGCTGGTATATTGGTAAGAAAGCTACTAAATAAAAAACTTTCTGAGGAGGGACGAAGTTTATAAAGATAATAATCTGTTGAGCCAAAAAACATTAACTTTTAGATAGTTTTTCAATCTCTTCTAATGTCTTCAAAGCCTCTGTTTTAGTATTTAAAAGAATCTAAAGTTGTAATGGCATCATTTCTTATGTCTTTATTATAAATTGCCTGTGCCAGTATATTTTTTGAGTATCTATTTGCCTTAGCTTTTGAAAAATAATATTTAGCAGCTTCCTCATCTCCATTTTTAAGTTTGTCATAAGCTAACAAAGCTAGTATTGAAACTGGTACATCAACGGCTTCTGTAATTCTTTCTAAGAGTGAATACATTTCTTCTATTTGATTATCTTCATAAAGCCTGAAAGCTAAACGAGTAGTAGCACGCCAATTGGTGTCTACTTGTAATAAGTCAAAAGCATTTCTTGCATTTTCAGCAGCTTTTTTTGAATCGCCACACCTCCCGTACACAAAACTTGCATAGCCGTAACTATCCGCATTCCCTGCTTTTCTATGCGCTAATTCCAAGTCTTGAAATGCTTCTTTACAATTTATCATTTGCATACCAAGGCTAAGGAATGCTCTACTAGCGTAATTTTCTGGACTAGGTTTGATCTCGATTGTTTTATCAAGCTCTCTTTTGAGTTTTGCTAAGTTGTCCTGATTAATAGGAATTTTTTTCTTGGCCATGCCATAAAAATTCAACCAAGTATCTTGTACTAGCCAATCCTCTGGTTTGCTGGGGCCAGGCCATTTTTTCATTTCTGACAAAATGGTACTTGCATTGACAAATCCTTCTTCTGTCCATTTTCCCATTTCCGAACGAAAATTAACATATTGAACTAATTGCTGGGTCGAGATTGGTGTTTCTCTCCAACTAAAGTAGCTCTCATACAAACCTTTTTGATTCAAAATATTAACTAGAAATTCACTCAAAATACTCTCACCAAATTTATCTTGAAATTCAAAAATGCTTGTCAATTTGAGGTCTTTAATAGATGAGATCACTATTTGTTTTTTTCTAGATCGGAAATTTCAATATTAACGCGCGCGTCACTATCTACTATTTGTAAAGAAGATGAAACAAGGAATTTTACACCGTGTGTTTTGAATAGTTGTTCACTACTAATTTTATTTTTCTCAAAACTTTGGACTGTTTTTGTCGGAACTAGCCTGATGGACTTGGACTTGGATAACGACGATATCACGTTTCCAGTGATACCCTCTACATATTTTTTATCATCATCGGATAAACGTGAACTATCTATGCTTGAAACATATACGAGTGGTTTTGAAGAGATAACTCCCTTTTTTGTAGTTACTTCTTCAGATGTACTAAAATAAAACACTCCCACCATTACAACCAAAGCAGCCGCAACAGCCCCTATGATAGGGATCATTGGTTTTGAC
>CACBNQ010000054.1 GCA_902540655.1 uncultured Alphaproteobacteria bacterium
AAAAACTTGTTAATGAAAAGGGCGGTGTTCTTGGTGGCAAAAAGATGGAAATTGTTGCATTGGACAACAAGATGGACGGAAAAGAATCCCTTGTTCAGGTGCAGGTTGCTATCGACCAAGGAATTCGATTTATCGCACAAGGTAATTCTTCAGGTATCGCGAATGCGATTACCGATATGGTGAAGAAACATAATAAGAGAAACCCTGACAAGCAGGTTATCTTTTTGAACTATTCAGCCGTTGATCCAGCATTGACAAATGATAAGTGCCAGTTCTGGCATTTTCGTTTCGATGCCAACGCTGATATAAAGATGGATGTGATCACGGACGTAATTGCTGGTGAGTCGGACATCAAGAAAATGTATCTAATTGGTCAGGACTACTCATTCGGTAAAGCTGTTGCGGCGGCTGCTGAAAAGTATCTTGCACAGAAAACGTCTATAGAAATTGTGGGTAATGAATTGCACCCAATCGGCAAAGTAAAAGATTTTACGCCATATGCTCGAAAAATCTTAGCTTCAGGAGCAGATGCTATTATTACGGGTAACTGGGGAGCCGATATGGTTAACCTGGGAAGATCTCTCAAGGAATCAGGGTTTGATGGTCCAGTATATTGCTATTACTGTGCGACTGCTGGTATAACAAAGACTTTTGGTGAAACTGGAAAGGGAATGCTTAACATCGTCATGGAAGGCAAGCTTAACCCAATGAATCCTGTGCTAGAAGCCTATAATAAAGGTCTTAAAGCTAAGTATCCAAATGCTGACATGTCTCAGCCGCGAATTACGAATGCAGTTCAAATGGTTGCAAAGGCAATCAATGAAGCAGGTTCAGCGACTGATATGAAGGCTATTGCGTACGCTCTTGAAGGAATGGAGTTTGAAAGCGAACTTCTTCAGACCAAAGTTGTAATGCGAGCTTCAGATCATCAGGCTATCCAGAACGTACACGTTGGAGAACATACTGATGATGTATCTATCGACTTTGATAACTCTGGCTATGGTATCAAGATGTATAAAACTGTCGAAATGGCTTCAATGGACAGTCCTACTTCTTGTAAGATGAAAAGACCATAAATTTTAAACCTTTATAAAATGCCCTGCTATTTCAATGGTGGGGCATTTTTTTAACCTTCAGGGCTCATAAAATGGATCTATTTATAATCAACGTGATAGACGGTTTAATTTACGGATTACTATTGTTTATGCTATCGAGTGGTTTGACTCTTATTTTCTCAATGATGGGAGTGCTTAACTTATCGCATGCCGCGTTTTATATGCTTGGTGCGTATCTTGCTTACCAGATAAGTGTAATTACTGGATTTTGGGTTGGATTAATAGTCGCGCCAATCTTAGTTACCATTCTTGGCGCTGCGGTAGAGAGGTATGGTTTAAGGAGGGTGCATCAATACGGCCATGTGCCCGAACTTATTTTCACGTTTGGTCTATTTTTTGTTATAGAAGAGTTAGTTCAGTACATCTGGGGAAGAAGTATGGTCAATTATGACAGCCCAGAGTCTTTAAACTTTATTGCCTTCAGCTTAGCAGGTGGGACAATACCTGCTTACAAGGTTTTTATGTTATTAGTGTCCGTTGGAATATTCGTGGCATTGTATTATGTGTTGGCTCGAACTCGAGTTGGAATGATAATCCAAGCCGCCCTGAGTTACCCTAAAACTGTTGAAGCTTTGGGGCATAATGTTCCGCTAGTTTTCATGGGAGTTTTCGGTGTAGGTACAGGATTGGCCGGTCTCGCCGGTGTTATTGCTGGCCCATCACTCACGACTTTTCCTGGTATGGCTTTTCTTCTAGGTTCAATAGTTTTTGTTTGTGTTTTGGTTGGTGCGCTGGGGTCACTAGCTGGGGCTTTTATCGCGTCATTATTGATTGGGTGGCTGCAAACATTTGCTGCATCCTATAATATTGGAGCTGCCGATATACTAATCGCAATGGGATATGAATTTCCCAAAGATGTTTATTATCACCCTTGGAGAGATTTGTGGACGCTTACACTTCCACAAATAGGGCCAATTTTGCCGTATATCTTGCTAATACTCGTATTAGTATTCAAGCCTAACGGATTATTTGGAAAACGAGAGACATAGGGGATAAAATATGAACGATAATGCTATGCAAAAGAGTGCTATGTCCCCGGCCATGCCCTGGATACTTGCTGCGGTAATTTTAATCGTCCTGCCTTTCATATTCACAGGAGGCGGTTCGATTACGATTATGAACCAGATAGGTATAACAATAGTGTTGGCTATGAGCTACAATATGCTATTGGGACAAGGTGGTATGTTAAGCTTTGGGCACGCTGTATATATGGGAATTGGTGGGTTTGTTGCTGTTCATGTCATGAACCTTGTGGAAAATGAATACATGTGGTTGCCACTTCCCTTTTTACCATTAGTAGGTGGTCTTGTAGGGCTTGGATTTGCAACTATAATCGGAAGCTTTTCTACAAGAAAAGCAGGAACTGTTTTTGCAATGATAAGTTTAGGCATTGGCGAACTTATTGCTGCATGTTGTATCATAATAACTGTGTTTTTTTTGGTGGTGAAGAAGGAATTTCTGGAGATAGAACAATGGCTCCTCCAACCTTTGGTATTGAGTTTATCACTCAAAAAGAAGTTTATTTTTTAATAGCTTTTTGGGTTCTTCTATCCACTTTTTGCATGTATTTATTCACGCAAACACCGGTCGGGAAAATGGCAAATGCTGTGAGAGACAATCCTGAAAGAGCTGAGTTTGTTGGTTATTCTCAGCGTTGGGTACGCTATGTATCCTTTTGTGCTGCTGGGTTCTTTGCTGGTGTCGCTGGGGCACTATTTGCAATTAACTACGAGATTTTAACTGAACAGAATTTAAACTTAAACATGTCTTTTCAGGTTCTTCTAGCGACCTATATCGGAGGCGTAGGTTTCTTCTTAGGTCCTATATTTGGAGCAATTTTATTTACTCTTCTACAAACGGTTATTGGGCTGCAGACAGATTTATGGGCGTTATACACAGGTCTTGTATTTATTTTTATGGTGATGTTTCTTCCTGCGGGGTTAACGGGTCTATTCGCAATGCATATGATCCCTATACAGCTAGGAAGGGTTGGTATGTTAATTAAACCCTATTCCAAAATTTTCCTTCCAGGATTAGCTTTTGTTATAGGAATAATTGCGCTTATCGAATTGATAAACCATGTTCGACATCACGGAGAGGAACAATTTATGACTTTGTTTTGGGTCGAATTTGATACTACATCATTTGTTCCATGGGTTTTGTTTGCGCTTATGACAATCGTAGGCTTCTACATCTCGAGAATTTTTGCAAAAGAAGTCGCTGAGGCATGGGGTGAAGCAACATTTGTCGAAGGTGAGAGGAGATAAGGATGTCAGTTGAAGCTCTAAAATTAGATAACGTAAAAAAGAATTTCGCCGGAACTGAAATAATCAGAGGGCTAAATCTTTCTGTGGCTCAAGATGAAAGACATGCCGTTATTGGCCCCAATGGGGCAGGTAAGTCCACTGCGTATAATCTTATAACAGGAAGATATCAAGTTTCATCTGGTAAAGTTTTTCTGAAAGGTGAAGATATCACCAATCTTCAACCCTATGAGGTAAAAAGAAAGGGTCTCAGCCGTTCATTTCAAATTACGAATATCTTTCCAAAGATGTCTGTTTTTGAAAATGTACGATGCTCGTTACTTTGGGCTATGGGATACAAATACTCATTTTGGCATATGGTTGGAAATCAGTCTAAGCTAAATAACGATGCGGAAGAAATAATTGAAGAGCTTAATTTAAAGGATAGAAGAAATACTTTAGCTGGAGTTTTAAGTTATGCAGAACAAAGAGCGTTAGAAATTGGTATAACAATAGCTGGTGGATCCGAGGTAATATTGTTAGATGAACCAACTGCTGGCATGAGTGTGTCAGAGACTGAATATATAGTTGGGCTCATAAGAAAGGTCACAGAAGGAAAAACCTTGTTGGTTGTGGAACACGATATGGGCGTCGTATTTGACCTGGCTGATAGAATTTCGGTTCTAGTATACGGTGAGATTATAGCAACGGGCACACCAACGGAAGTTAAAGAGAACCAAGCGGTTCAGGAAGCCTATTTGGGCGCAGCAATGGAAGAACACTAATGTTAGAAGTAACTGATTTAAATGCATATTATGGGAAAAGTCACATCCTTAGGGGTGTTAACTTAAAAATAGAAAATGGCGAAATCGTTTCATTGCTTGGAAGAAATGGAGTAGGCAGATCGACAACTTGCAAAGCCATCATGGGTGAAGTTGAACCAATTGGATCGGTAAAGTTCAATGGTACAGAGCTAGCAGGCAAAAAAGCCTTTGAGATAGCGAATGCAGGTCTTGGATATGTGCCGGAAAATAGGGATATTTTCCCAGGTCTAACTACCAGACAAAACCTGGAGCTTGGTACTAAGTCGAGGCAGGATATGTCTAAGTCTCGATGGACTATAGACGATATGTTTAATCTTTTTGAGAATTTAAAAAATCGTGCTGACGTTGAGGCATCTTTTCTTTCAGGAGGTGAGCAGCAAATGCTTACTATGTGTAGAACCTTGATGGGTGATCCAGAGGTAATTATGATAGACGAGCCTACTGAAGGACTTAGTCCTCAAATGACAACACGAGTGGCTGATTTGCTGAATGAAATAAGTAGTAGAGGTGTATCAATACTACTTGTTGAACAAAAGCTTTCTATTGCGATGAAAATCAGTCATCGTGTTTATGTTATGGGGCATGGTCAAATTGTTTTTGAAGGCACCCCTAAGGAGTTGCAAAAAAGGGATGATATCAGGAAAGAGTGGCTTGAAGTATAATTATTTAATCAATGAGTAAGATGTTGCTCTAAAGTCATCTGCAATCGTTATATAACCACCTATATATTGAGTCATAATAATACCAGTTAAATGATTTTCTCTATCGACCCAAAAATAAGTACTTGCTGCTCCGGACCAACCAAACTCTCCATTTTCAGTAAGACTCATAGCGAATCCTTTATCAGTCATAACTCTACCGATAAGGTTCCATCCATATCCAGATAACGCGATTGGCCCAAGTCTTAACGGAAGCATCTGGTCAGAAATTCTATTCGTTAACATAAAGTCGTGCATGGTTTTTGAGATTAATTGTGTACCGCTTTTATCTTTTCCGCTTAACAGGAAATTACAAAAAAGTTGATAATCGTCAATTGTTGAAAAAAGACCAGTTCCTCCTCTTAGGTTTATAAATTCACCATTTGAGGGATGGCTTTTTTCAGCATCAACCAACTTTAAAGGGGCTTGTTGAAATGATATCAGTTTGTTTGCATCTGGGTCACCATGCATTGGCATGATCTTTGTAGCATTTGTCTTACTTACACTAAACGCTGTATCTTTCATTCCTAAAGGAGCTAAAATTTGTTCACGCAAAATTTCATTAAGGTTTTTATTCTCAACAACTTCTAAGAGCCTTCCAATCACATCTGTAGCGACCGAGTACCTCCAAGCCTCTCCTGGCTGGAACGCTAAGGGTAAGGTTGCAATTTTATCTACCATTTCTTCTAAAGAAATATCTGAATCATTTAAAATATTTTCTTGTTGATAAAACTGAGCCACTGAACAACCCATATTAAAATTATAAGAAAGGCCGGCGGTATGGGTCAGAAGATCAGCTAAGGTAATTGGTCTTTTTAATCTTTCTAATTCTCCATCGGATCTCATTACTTTTAAATATTTGAAAGAAGGAATAAATTCTTGAACAGTTGAGTACAGGCTTAGCTTACAAGCCTCTATCAGTCGTATAGCTGCTACGGATACTATTGGTTTGGTCATAGAATATATACGATATATCTGACCTGGCTTCAAAATAGTTTTATTTTCAATGTCACTGTAGCCATGTACATCCTTTGAGACAACTGTATTCAAATGCCTTATTTCCCACTCAAGACCGGCTATAAGACCCTTATCTACGTATTTTTTTGCCACTCGAGAAAATTGATCCACTAAATATTTCCTTGTCTTTATTCTTTAATTAATTCAATAATAGCACCGTATTCTGGAGTGAAATAGAAAAATTATGAATGTTAAAAAACTTCGTAATAATCCCTTTCAACATTTTGTTGGAATCGAGGTATTGAAATTGGGAGGAGGTAAGTCAGTATTACAATTGGAACTTAAAGAGCATCATTTTAATTTGTATGGAATTCCGCATGGAGGGGTTCACGCCACCCTATTAGACATAGCTATGGGAACGGCGGCAAGCTTTCCAGATAGTTCGGGTAGAGAGGTAGACTCAGTCACTTTAAATTTGTCCATTGATTATATTGCGCCACCGTCATCAAGAATTCTTGTGGCAAAAGGAAATGTCACAAAGAAGGGCAAGTCAATTGCTTATTGTACCGCAGAAATATTTGATGAAAATAAGACACTCGTTGCTTCCGGCAGAAGTATTTTCAAATTATATGACCGTGAAAATAAAAGGAACTAAGGTATTATATACCTCGTTCAAATAATTTTTCTGCCATAATTCCTACTCTTTTTTCTATTTCTTCACAAGCATTCAAAATAATATCTTCACGAAATCTAGTAGAAATTATTTGAACGCCCACCGGAAGACCATCATTGTAGTTTGCACTTACAACTCCTGCAGGAATTCCCATGTAGTTCATGGTGTGCGCATAAAACATTCCTGCAAGTACCTCCTTAGTGCCTTCAATCCCCTGAGTATCTCGATTCCATTCGTAAGTTGGGTAAAGAAGAAAAGGTGTTAGTACTAGTGGGTATTTCATAAAAAAGAGGTTCCACTCTCGGAAGAAATATGACCTTTTTGCCATCCCAAGTAGTAAATCTTCTCCCTCAAACGGAGAGATTATTTTAAAATAATTTTCTGCTACTAAGTTAAAGTTCTCACTACCCAAGGTTTTGTAGTCTTTTTCATGCAGAGTTTTTATCTCTCCAAAAAGAGTTTTAGCAGAAAATTTTGCTGTATCTTCAAATTCGGGTAATTCAATTTCTTCAAGAATATAACCAGCATCCTTTAATGCATCAATTGCATTTTCTAGAGCTTTATTAATT
>CACBNQ010000055.1 GCA_902540655.1 uncultured Alphaproteobacteria bacterium
GATTTACCTCAACAAAGTTTTCAGATCTATTCGAATTATTAAAAAAGTCTGAATATATAGAATATGCGACTATTCTAGCACCAGAAAAGGCGAACGCAGAACAAGTTGCCATCGCTCATTGTAGTGAATATGTTGAGAAGATAGCGAATGGTAAATTAAATGAAAAAGAACAAAGAAGGTTAGGGTTACGTTGGAGTCCAGTATTGGCCAAGAGATCCTTTATTGCCGTAAATGGGTCCTTATTAGCTGCAAGATCTGCTTTGCAATACGGCGTTTCATGCCATTTGGCAGGGGGTACTCATCACTCTCATTTTGATTTTGGATCAGGGTTTTGTGTCTTTAATGATCTAGCTTTTACTGCATTAACCTTGACTAAAACAAAAGAAGTAAAAAATATTCTGATATTCGATTGTGATGTGCATCAAGGAGATGGGACAGCTAGAATATTAGAAAATAATAATAGAACATTCACGTGTTCAATACATTCTTCAAAAAACTTTCCTTATAGAAAGGCTAATAGTGATCTTGATATCGGTTTGGAGGATAACATGTCTTGGTTTGGCTACAAAAAGCACTTGCTGGAAGGATTGAATAAATGTATAGAACGATTTTCTCCAGATTTGGTTCTATATGTAGCAGGAGTGGACATCCATACTAACGATAAGCTGGGTAGGTTGAGTATCGATGATGAAGGTCTTTTTGAGAGAGAGATGACAGTATTGAACTTTTTTAAGAAAAGGGATATTCCTATCGCAACAGTGATGGGAGGTGGATATTCCGATGACAATCGCGAGCTCGCTTATCGTCATGCAACTGTAGTCAAAGCTGTGCATCAGATTTGGTCTTAGGTATAGAGAGGAACCGTCTTTACAAATGGAACTAATGGATATTTTTATGTTGATTAAGGTATTTTTGATTTTTGGCTTTGTGACTTATTTATATTGGTCATCAAGAAATATAAAAAAGTAATTTTGTCACAGTATTGCAAACACTATTTGACAACTTTTTTTTCCATGCCATAATTTTTACTCTCAAGAAAGCCATTCCTAAAATGTTTGCCAGTTGGGGGAGGGCGCTTGTGTCTTTACTATTAAGAAACAAGAATAATACATGGAATGGTTTTCTTTGAGAAGAATGGGCCAACATGAGAATGTTAGCCCAATTAGGGGAGGATAAAAACGTTGTGAATAAGCTTATCCTACATGAAATTGTAGCCAGTTCAAGCATAACGTGACGTTAACGTCAACATAAACTTAAATCTTTGAATTAGGCTGACGATAAAATCAAATTGATTGAAAAAATTTAGGTTGTATGATCTTAAATTTTTCTAAGTCTTTGCCAGTATCCAAGTCATCCTTAAGACTATCTACTGGAGCTATTATCGATCTTAAGGAAATCGTTTTTGCCTCCTTTTGATGTTCATAAAATGAGTTTGGACCAAATTTAAAATTTAATCTTGTTGGCAGAGATAAGAACAAAGCGTTTGTACCGAAATCAGTTGAAGGACATATTACAATGGAGTCTTTTGATTTTTTTCCCATCTCCAAGATTTTTTTAATATCCTCAGTTTCCGGATCAATTATATCACCCGGAAGTATGAGACTTGAGTCATAAAGGTTTTCTGAAGACCAGCATATACCCTTGTTTACAGCTGAGTTCAATCCATTTAAGTTTTGTTCTTTAAGAACGTGCACATGAAAATCCTTTGATATTTTTTCTACCTCCTCACACGGGGTTATCACCAGTATATCGGAAAAGATAAGAGGAAATTGATTTTTTAACGATTTAAGCTTTTTCAAAAGTTGCGTGAACAAAAGTTTAATAAGTTTTTCTCTCTTGTTTGGAGAAAGTAAATTGGATAACCGTGTTTTACCTTCGTTTAGTGATCTCATTGGAATTAAGATTGAGGTTTTACTTTTCTGGTATCCTAAGTTCATGCAAACAGAGCCTCGATCAATTTAAAAAACTAAGTGGGTTAGATCCATTTCTTGATACTAATGGATCGTGAGAAGCTACAGAGACCTCCGAGTCATAGGTTTTAAGTTTTCTATATAACGTGTCTCTCTTAATAGGTACCTTTGAAGCTGACCGAATTATCTCAACCATCTCCGTCTCTGTAATTTCTTGCCCGTTTTTTGATCCCGCTGCGCGCGAAATACTTTCATTCATCAAAGTACCACCCAAGTCGTTAACGCCCATGGATAGTAGATTTCTTGCTTTCTCAGCTCCCAATTTCGTCCAAGACACCTGTATATTATCTATAAACCCATGAAAAACAATTCGAGCAACGGCATGCATAAGCTCTATTTCATTATAAGTTGCACCTGCTCGTACAAGTGAAGGGCTTTCCAGATACAGCGGCGAGTCATAATGGACAAAAGATAGTGGAACAAATTCTGTAAAACCGCCAGTCTCAACTTGAATGCGACGAAGGATATCAAGGTGGACAGCCCATTCTTTAGGAGAATCTATATGGCCGTACATTATTGTAGCTGTAGATGGAATACCTGAGCGGTGTGCAGTCTTAATGATTTCAATCCATTGATCGGCACTTAACTTATTTTTTGTTAGCCTTTTTCGGATCTTTGTATCAAGTATTTCAGCCGCTGTACCTGGCATTGAGCCTAATCCACACTCTTTTAAATCTTCAAGAAAATCTGCATAGCTCATTCTACTTTTCTTCGCACCATACCAAATCTCAAAAGGTGAAAATGCATGAATATGCATTTTAGGCAGTACTTTCTTTATTGCGATTAGGATATCTCGATAATAAGTTGCAGGAAGTTTTGGGTGAAGCCCCCCCTGTATGCAAACTTCTGTAGCTCCTCTTTTTGAAGCTTCCGTCGCTCTTCTCACTACTTCATCCAAATTTAACCATTCAGCACCGAGGTCGTTTGATCGCTTTGCAAACCCACAGAATTTGCAGCCCATGTAACATACATTGGTAAAATTAATGTTCCTATTTATTACAAAGGTGACGTTGTTGCCGTTTACCTTTTTTTGTAAAAAATCGGCAAAATTCAAAATAACCTGCTTATCTTTGCCTTTTGTTAAGAAGAGCTTCTCGATATCATTTAAAGATGGTTGTTGGTTTTTTAGACAATTTTCCAATATTAAACCGATCTCTATTGACGCGTCTGAAAGAGTATCCTCAATACGTTTTGAGTTACAAATTATTTGTAAATCTTTCATACTGTTTCAAATTCCTTTAGCTTATTGTCAGGATGAAGGTAATCAGAATGTTTTAACATATGGCTTCTAATAGTTGTAGATAAGAAATTTTGTGTATTAAATTTTGGATAAACAGTAAGTCGTTCCATAAGACGAAATCCTTTTTCATTCATCATGGTCTCTAGCGTATTAATATTAGGCCAAGGGTGTTGAGGATTGATAAAGTCTCTAGTAACCGGAGAAATTCCACCCCAATCATTTATTCCTGCATATACATACTCTAAGTGCTTTTTCTCTAGATTCGGAGGCGCTTGTATGCTGATGGTAGGATTTAAAATAATTCTGGCTAAAGCAATAGTTTGTAGCATTTCTTTTAATTTGGGCTCTGGGTGCTTCGACATTAGAATATTAGGCTTTGTTTGGAAATTTTGGATAATTACCTCTTGAATATGTCCATACCTTTTATTGATTTTTTCTATCAATAGAAGAGCCTCAATCCTTTCTTCGAGGGTTTCCCCTATGCCTATAAGAATACCTGTAGTAAATGGCACCTTACAATAACCAGCCGAAATTAAAGTTCTTATTCTTTGGATTGGAACTTTATCGGGGCATGCATAATGAGGACCTCCTTTTTTTGTTAATCTTTTACTGGTTGTTTCAAGCATCATTCCCATTGATGCACATACATTTTTTAGCTTCATAATTTCATACTCGTTGAGTGTTCCTGCATTTACATGAGGCAGCAGTGATGTTTTTTCTATCACCAATTTACATACGTCAGTTAAATAGTCTGTCATTGATTCATAGCCCAGAACTTCTAGAGCACGCTTTGGCTTGGCATACCTTTTTTCAGGTTTTTCTCCCAAGCTAAATAACAACTCCTTACACCCCTTTTCCTCTCCTTCCTGAGCGGATAACAGAACCTCTTGGGGGGACATTATTTTTGCATCTGGATCATCTGGATGTTTTACAAAAGTGCAGTAACTGCAAGTGTCTCTGCACATATTTGTTAAGGGGACAAAAATTTTTCTGGAGTAAGTAATTACATTACCCCAATGTTCGTCTCGCTTACTCGACGCGGCATCAATAAGTTTTTCTAAAGAAGTGTTTAGGACCATATGTCCAAAGTGGGCAACTTCATCCTTATTTATTTTCCACAAATCTCTGTCGTTAAGATGAGTTGACAAACTCGTCATTTTTCCCCCAAAAATATAAAATAAATTATGACACGGTTGATCACAAAGGGCAATGATATAACAATTTACGTCGATTAAACAAAAGTTAGAATTTAACCTTCAGTACAGTTCTTTTTCATACTGAGCTAAGATTCTCTGCTCATCCTTGATTTCGCAATCAATACCGGTCTGATCCTCTATCATTTCAAAAAGTGTTGGTATTGGGCGTTTCCCAGGCCACTTTCCTGGATCCCATAGGCCTCCTCTTAACATTGATTTTCCGCAGTGTAAGTGGGCTTGCGTAACTTTTACCTGCAGAACTGTTTTGGGAACATTAGTTTTTAATCTGTGTCTTTCTCTAGTATCCATATCTTCACTTATTGAAGCTTTTCCCTGCACCCTCAATGTTTCGTTTACGCTGGGAATTAAAAACAAAAGAGAAATAAAATTATTTCTCACAATATTTAATAATCCATCTATGCGGTTGTTGCCTGGCCTATCCGGGATTTCCAAAAGGTCATCACTCATTACCTTAACAAAACCATAGGGGTCTCCTTTTGGTGACAGGTCAATGCTTTGATTATTTAGTGTTCCAATAATAACGAAGGATGAGTTTTCAATAAAACTTACACAGTGTTTATCTAATTTTTCTAGAATTTTAGCTGCAGCTTTTTCTTTAGCAGGGCCGTAAATCTCTCTCAATCTTTTCTCATCCATCGTTTTCACCATTCTTATTAAATTTCTACAACATCACTTTTGCACTTAATGGTAAATCGGTAACAAATGAAAAATGCAAAATAACTCATATGAATTGTTTGATTACTCAGCAGCATGTTCGGTTGTGATAAAACCTCCCGATTGTTTATCCCAGTATTGTCTATATAAGCCATTAACCTCCAGAAGTTTTCTATGTGTACCTTCTTCAACTATCCGTCCATTAGAAAGAACAATTATTCTATCCATTTTTGCCAAAGTAGATAAACGGTGTGCAATAGCTAAAACAGTTTTATCCTCCATCACTAACTCAAGCGCATTTTGTATTGAGTTCTCAACTTCGCTATCCAAGGCACTCGTAGCCTCATCCAAAACAAGAACAGGTGAATCTTTTAAAATCGCTCGCGCAAGAGCAATTCTTTGTCTTTGGCCTCCAGATAGTTTTACACCTTGTTCGCCTAAATGTGCGTCATAACCTTTTCTTCCTTTGTGATCCCTTAAATCTTTAATGAACTCATGCGCCTCTGCTTGCCTGCTTGCTCGAATTAAGTCTTTTTCTGTTGCATTGGGATTTCCGTACATGATGTTGTCGCGTGCAGACCTATTAAAAAGAGCAGTTTCCTGGGTCACCATTGCTATTTGCTTCCTCAAACTTGATTGAGTTATATCGTTTATATTAATGGAATCAATCAACACGTCTCCCTTTTGCGGTTCATAGAGCCTTAGTAAGAGTGATACTAAAGTAGATTTACCGGCTCCCGAAGCTCCCACAAGTCCAATTTTTTCTCCTGCTTGAATAGACAAAGAAATATTTTTTACAGCAGCTAAATTCTGGCCGTAGGTAAAGCTTACATCTTTAAAATCTATAAATCCTTTTGATACCAGAAGGTCTGGCGCATTATCTTTATCACCTAATTTATATGATGTAGACAAAGTTTTTACACCATCTTCGACTTCTCCCAGGTTTGCGTATAAAGTCATCAGAGTAAAACTTACCCATCCAGTCATCTGTGATAGTCTTAATGATATTGCCCCTGCAGCAGCAATATCGCCTGCTGAAACATTGCCTACACTCCAATAATAAAGGCTACCACCAACTAACATTATAGGTAAGACCCCTGAGAGCCCGTTTAAACAGAACCTAAACCAGGCAGCAATTACACCATAGTGGATAGAAAAGTCTCTGAAATTATCCATTGCATCAATTGCCGCGTCATCTTCTTTCTTGTCATGAGCAAATAACTTTACCGTTTTTATATTGGTAACCGTATCGACAATTTGTCCAGTCACTAAAGCCCTTGCCCCCGCTTTCTCACGCGATCGTTTTCTAATCTTTGGCATGAAATATCGAATGAGAAAAATATATCCTATCAACCAAGCGAATAGAGCTATTGAAAGTGTTATATCAACATTTGTAAGCATAAGAGCGGCTCCAACCACTGAGGCCAAAGCTAACAATATAGTGTGAATGATTTCTATCACTATGTCCGTTGCGGCTCGAGCAGTTTGCATTTCTTT
>CACBNQ010000056.1 GCA_902540655.1 uncultured Alphaproteobacteria bacterium
AATGAAATCCCTAAAGCTCTAATAAGATAAGGTAAAGATGAACCTAGGACTAACATGCCTACAAGGAGCCCCAACGTGTTGGGCGCCCTCTGAGGGTTCCAACTAATAATGAGTTTCATACCAATTGGGTATATTCCTGCCAGTGCTGCTCCTACAATTAATCTAGAAAAAATAACAAAGGTAAAAGAAATTTCTTCAAATACGACTACGGCATTGGATGTTGCCCCTAAGAAACAGCAAAGCATTACAATTCGTGATGGTCTAAACTTATCCGCAAACCCAGTAACTGAAAAGAGCAGTGTACCAACAATAAAACCAAATTGAACAGAATTTGTTAACAAACCCAGATCACTGGTTGAAAGCGACCATATTTGTTCAATCTGTGTCAAGACACCATTAGTGCTGAACCATAACGAAGTGCCAAACATTTGGGCTACAACTATCAGAAAAATTGGATTATTCATTTATCGAAAAACGTTTATCTCTAAATTTTATAGCTTTTCGCATTCCTTCTTTTCTCGCTATTTCCATAAATTTTTTTTTGTCCGGTGATCCAAGAGCTTCTATCTGGTAATCTATCTCAAGACTATTTTCTAAAGACTCATGAATTCCTGCAGTCTCAAAACTTTGGTTAATAGCTTTTTTTGTTCTTTTGACTAAGTTGGGGTCAATAATGGAGATGTGTTTCGCAATTTGCAACGACCTTTCCAATACCTGATCATTTTCGGTCATCTCGGTAACAATTCCTAATTCTAAAGCGGTCGATGCTGATATATCGTCTTTCCCTAATAGAATTATTGCTTTTGCTGCTTTCATGCCGATTACCCAGGGCAATAGCATTGTAACAATTCCCGCTCCAAACTTTAGTTCAGGTTCACCAAAAAATGCGTCTTTAGAACAAATTGTAAAATCACAAGCAAGAGATAGTTCAAATCCGCCTGCCAAACAAGCGCCTCTTACTGCTGCTATTGTTGGCTTTGGGCTATTCCAAAAACGCATGATAGTTCGATGGTCTAATTCAAGGATTGGTTTCCATTGCTTACCTCTAGGCGCTTTTTCCATTTGATCTTTTAAATCAAATCCAGAAGAAAAGGTATCGCCTTGACCAGTAATTAATATAACCCGAACCTTTTCATCACTTTCTGCTCTGTCCATCAAGATATTTATCTGTTCTAAAGATTCTGCATCAAGAGCATTCCGTCTTTCTGGTCTATTTATGGTAAGTTTGGCTATGTTACCACTAACCGAATAAAGAATTTTATTAGAATTTTTCATCAACTAACCATAACCCTTCTAAATGATAAAAGCCATGTTAACCGATTCAAAGATTAGTTTTTGGTTATCAGACTATTTAAATCCTTATTCTGCTTGGCAGAGGAGGTATATGTAACATACAGGGATGATAAAATAATCAATGCAGCGCCTACAGTGAACCATAAGCTAATTGTTTCTCCAAAGAAAATAAATCCTATACAGGATGCCCAAACTATTTGGACATAGGAGATAGGTTGAGTAATTGTAATAGGAGCCATCTTTAGGGCCATGGTCATTGTGAAATGTCCGGCAGTCGCAAACAATGCCACAATACCTAAAAATAATACTTCTTGAAGGCTTGGAGTTACCCAAAAAGCTATTGCAAATGGAGCTAAGGTAAGGGTCACAATGAAATTCAGTGCAACAAGAATTTCCAAAGTGCTCTCTGTTGCCGATAATTTTTTTGCTAATATATACGATCCAGCAAAAAACAGTGTAGCCATTATCATCGACAACTGACCTGTAGCTATACCACTAGTTGTAGGTCTTATAATTATAATCATTCCTATCATGCAAATAGCTAATGCACCAATAATACTCGTAGAAAAGGTTTCCTTTAGAAAAATAAATGCAGCTATTGAAACAAAAATTGGAGTTATATAACCTATTGCGGTAACTTCAGAGACGGGAATTCTTGCCATTGCAAAAAACCAAAGAATAACTCCAAAACCGTGAGCTAAACCCCTAGACCAATAAACCCGTCTATTGCTTCTCTTTCGTTCTAAAATGAACATTTTTACTATTAATGGAATAAAGAATAGCGTGCTAATTATGTATCGAATAAATGCAGCTACAGGCGCAGGAATATCACTACCAATATATCTTACTATGCCCGTAACAATTGCAAAAAGCAGTGTAGTAACTACCATCCAAAAAATAGCCTGTAGATTTTTCATTTATTTTCTTTCTGCTTTGTTGTTATTCTCTTTTACACAAATGGTCAAAGTTTAATATTAGGGGTAACAATGTGTGGAAGGTTTGTGCTTTCAAATTATACAGATGTTAAAGACTTTCATAATGTTTTAATTGAACCTTCCTATAATATTGCCCCCTCACACTGTACATTAATATTGAATCAGGAGATGAGGCCAGATTTTTTAGAATGGGGTTATTCTCCTATTTGGGCAAAAAAGCCCATGAATTTAATAAATGCCAAATATGAAAGTTTGGATATTAAACCGAGTTTTAAGGATTATGAAACTTGCGTATTTGTTGCCGATGGCTGGTTTGAATGGAAAAAAAACTCTAGGGGTGAAAAGCATCCAATATTCATTCATGCTGATAATGAAATTTTTTATTTTGCCGGTATTAAAAATGCTTCTGGAGCAGCTATAGTCACGATAGATGCCCACCCAAGCTTGGCAAATATTCACCACAGACAGCCTATGTTCTTAGATCGGATGGAAATATCTGATTGGCTTACAAACAGGCAAAGAATTTCTTCCTCTAATTTATTAAAAAACATTAAGTCGCACCCAGTCAGCAAATATGTAAATTCTCCAATAAATAATGACCAAAGATGCATTTTGGAAACGCATATGGAAAGATGAAAATCATTTTTACAGTATTTTCTTTAACGTTTCAGTAAAACGTTCAAAATCAGTTGAATTATTCCATAAGTGAGGTGTAATTCTTAAATTGCCACCTCTCTCAGAAACAAATATTTTGTTTTCTGCCAAAGTTTCAAGAATATTTTTTGGAGCTTTAGAAGGCAGTTTTGCACCTATAAAATGAGGCCCTCTGTTTTCAGGCTTTGGTGTTTGCAACCCCAAATCGCTAAGTTTTTTACAGAGATTAAGATTGGAGTTATAGAGAGTGTTCTGAATGTTGGGTATACCCCATTTCTGTATCTGACGGAGCGCCTCTAGTACACCGGGAATAAGAGAAAAATTTGATCTTTGCCCCATATCATATCTTATTGCTCCAGGTTCATAATAATCCTGGTAATCGACGAGGTTTGCAAAATCCTTACTGTTTTTTCTTGTTATCCAGCCTTCTTCAAGTGGCTCCCCATTATGGAATTTAGGAGAAACATAAAGAAATCCAGTTGAGTAGGGGCCAAGCATCCACTTATAATTTGCAACAATTGCAAAAGCAGGATCTATTTTACTTAGGTCTATATCAAAAGCACCTGCCGATTGGGTAAGGTCAATAACAAGTTCGGTCTTACATTCCAAGCATTTTGCTTTCACTTTTTCTAAATCTATTAATGATCCATTGGTCCATAATACATTTGCAGTTGCGCAAACGCTAAACCGTTCATCTAAAGCGTCGATTATATGATCTGTAGCTGCTTCACTATCAGGGACTTTTACAGTTTTGATCTCAGCACCTTTTTGTTCGGCGACACGCCGCCATGGATAGACATTAGATGGAAACTGATCAGATAGAACAAGTATTTTTGAGCCCGCTGAAATTTGTAAATTTTTTGCAGCAGTTTGAACACCATAAGAAGCAGAGGGAATGATAGCTATATTGGTTCCAACTGTATGCATAAGGTCTGAAAATAAATTTCGAGCCTCTTCTATATCATCAAAAAAATTACTTATCTTGAGTTTCCATGGATTGGCTTTTAAACGGCTTCCGCTATCTATGGCAGTGACGACGCTGTTCAAAAGGGGGGACATGTATGCGGTGTTTAAATATGCGACGTCTTCAGGAATATCAAAAAGATGTCTTTGGCAAGGGATCATGTGTTCTTTTTTAAACTAGGATATTGCTGCAATGCCCTTAGCCGCTTTTTTAAATGCGCTATCAGTTTTCTGAAGATCTTCTTCGGTAAGCGCAAGGTGTGTATAAAGTTTGGCATCGGCTTTGAGTATTCCGTGTTCTCTAACTATTTGATTGAAAGTTTTTGAATATTCAGCCTTATTTTTCTTTGTATCTCGGTAATTAATAACTGGTGTTTCAGAAAAAATTATATCGAAGAGTGTTGGATCACCAACAATTTGAAACTCTATATTATTACTCTTAAGATGTTTTGTAATGCTATCGATTAAAAACTGCCCGTTTTCTCTTATCCTGTCATAAGCACCATCTCTTCTAAGTATCTCCATCGTCTTTAAACCAGCTACTGCTGCCAATGGGTTTCCACTAAGGGTACCGATTTGGAAAGTAAACTTTTCCTCGCCAACAATATTTTTATCAAAATGATTCATAATTTCTTTTTCACCGGCAATAGCCGCCAGAGGTAAGCCACCTCCAATGATCTTCCCAAGCGTGCATAAATCAGGCACTACGCCGTACAGCTCTTGTGCACCGCCGTAGGCCAACCTAAAACCAGTTACTATTTCGTCAAAAATCAAAAGCGCACCAATTCTTTTTGTTTCAGCCCTTAGATGCTCTAAAAATCCTTTTATTGGCGGAATGATTCTTTGAAGTGGTTCTACAATTACCCCAGCAATTTGATCTGAATACTCATTCATTATTTCCGTAGCGACTTGAGGATCGTTGAATGGTGCGACCAAGATATCATCTCTAACGGCTTCAGGTATTCCCGCTGAATCCGGTACTGCTAATGGAAAATTTACCATTTTGCTAGGTGCAAGACTCATCAATGAGTCCCCACTCATCCCATGATACCCTCCCTCAAACTTGAGGATTTTATTTCTACCTGTATGTGCTCTTGCCAATCGCATCGCATACATATCAGCTTCACCACCAGAGCTTACAAATCTAATCTGATCGGCACATTTCACTGCGTTACAAATTTCTTCAGCTAACTCAACTCCTTTTGAGTTATTGGTGAAAAAAGTAAGACCTTCACTGAGTTGTGCTCGTATAGCATCTAATACTTCTTCATTTCCATGGCCGAGTATCATTGGCCCTGAACCAATTAAAAAATCTATATATTCTTTGTTATCTTCGTCCCATACTCGTGAACCTAAACCTCTTTTTAGACTGATACTAGGGTCGAAATTACCGAAACCCGCGCCTGGAAGTACCTTCTGTGCTCGGCTTTGCCACTCTTTTAAAGAAATATTCTTATTCATTGTGCTCTTCTATATAAGAAAAGGCGGAGGAATTTCCGCCTTTTCAAACTTTAATTTATTCAAGTAAAACTAATTTAGCGCTGCGTTTGTTATTTCGTTAGTCCAAGCGCCTGATGGCTTCTTTGTTATTACGGGGTCAGAATCACCGGACATTAGCACCTTTACTGTTCTTTCATAATCTGCAGGATCAAGTGACCCATTAGATCCAGCTGTAAGTTTTGCAATTTCGCCCATCATTCTAACTTGATGCTTCTCGGTTTGCACACCCGCATCATCGTTATCTAGAATAATCATCGCGGCTTCTTTGGGGTTTGCTTCTGCATACTTCCAACCTTTCATGGATGCTCGAACAAATCTTACCATTTTATCTTTAAATGCAGCGTCGCTTAGGTTTTTCTCATGTACATATAAGCCATCTTCAAGAGTTGCGGCACCTTCAGACTGGTATTTGAAAACTGTTAGCTGTTCAGGAGAGTAGCCAGCGTCTCTAACAACCCAATATTCATTGTAGGACATAGTAGATACGCATGCTGCCTGACCTTCTGTCAAAGGCTCAACACCCCAACCTTGTCTTAATACAGTCACTCCATTTGCACTACCGTCGGTTTTTAAGCCTAATCGGCTCATCCAACTCAGAAATGGATATTCGTTTCCATAGAACCAAACCCCCAATGTTTTTCCCTTAAGATCAGCGGTAGAATTAACGCCCATATCTTTTCTGCAAGTAAGCATCATACCAGAGCTTTTGAATGGTTGTGCTATGTTTACCAGTGGAAGCCCTTTTTCTCGAGCTGCCAGAGCAGAAGGCATCCAGTCGACCATCACGTCGGCCCCACCACCTGCTAAAACTTGTGCTGGAGCAATATCTGGCCCGCCTGGTTTAATAGTTACATCTAGGCCTTCAGCGTCATAAAAGCCTTTATCTTTGGCTACATAATATCCAGCAAATTGAGCTTGAGTAACCCATTTTAACTGAATTGTGACCTTGTCAGCAGAAAAAACGGCTGATGCACTTAATATAAAAGCACAGGTCAATACAGATAGAATCTTCTTCATTTTTTTCCCTCTTAGTGTTCGTTTGTTTAATTGTTAATCAAATTCCATTGATACGCAACGTTATTTTTGTTGACTAGGATGCCAAAAAGTTGT
>CACBNQ010000057.1 GCA_902540655.1 uncultured Alphaproteobacteria bacterium
AGTAAGTGTGTCATATTCTAAATTTTTAAAAAATATAGTCCGAAAAGTTGTTTTGTTAATTTTTAAATAAAGGATCAAAATAGGCTCAATTGTAAATTATAAAAATTATATAGAAGATAAATATTTTGAAAAAGCTGGCTCCACGTAACTTAATAATTGAGTCTAAAGAAGGCATATTCTTAGTGGTTGTTCTATTTTTTCTCCTTACTATTAAAATTCTCTTTCTTTCGTACGCTAATCCTCTTCCTGATGAAGCATATTATTGGTTATGGTCAAAGAACATTGCCCTTTCCTATTTTGACCACCCTCCACTAGTATCGTGGTTTCAAGCTCTTCTATCTTTTTTTTCCAATAATAAGTACTTTCTGATTAGAGCTCTTCCGATATTTAACTTAATAGCGGTGTTAACGATTGTGATTGTCTGGCAACAATATATTTTGGGAAAATTTGATTTAAAAGCATGTTTACAGACTGTCGTTTTATTCTTATCATTTCCAATCTTTGCTATTTTCTTTTCCATCTCATTTCCAGATTACTTGTTAATCACACTATTATTTGCGACTTCTTTCTGTCTTTTTTTATATTTTGAAAGAAATGATAGTGGTAGATTTGCAATTCATTATTGGTATTTGGCAGTTTTTTTATTTTCTTTGGCTTTACTGACGAAATATAATGCTGCGCTATATGGTTTAGGAGTTTTGGCTTACTTTCTATATTATAAGAAAGAAATCGGAGGCCCATCATATGGCCATATTTTTGCAGCGGCTTTAATTATCTTTTTAGCTCAAACACCTGTTCTTTTTTGGAACCTTAACAATGAGCTTTCTTCTTTTTCTTTCCACTTAAACCAAAGATTGGACCAAGAAAAAGATGTTTCAACTGTATTGAAAAATATCTGTACCTTTTTGTTAGGAGCACTTTTAGCCTTCACTCCGTTTTTTATGGTCAGTTTAATGAAAAACTTTTTTTCAGCAAAATATGCTGATAACAGAAAACACTTCTATACATTAAGCAAGTTTGTTTTCGTTTTCTCAGTAGCTTTCTGCATATTTCTGTCATTTTTTACGAATGTTTTGTACTATTGGTTAACTCCCGCAATTATTTTACTTATTCCCTTCGTAACCAAGATTATAAAGGTAAAAAGATGGCAATACTTTCATATCTGTTACGGAACATTAATTTCAATAATTTTATTTTTAAACATGAGTTTTTATCCAATTAGTGCATTTTTTGGTGATGTAGACCGAGAAACAGCTATTGTATTTGGATGGGAAAAAATAATTCGAAATGTAGAAAAAGAAAAAATAGAATATGGTGCAGAAAAAGTTGTTTTTTCTGATTATAGATTAGGATCTTTATATATTTTTCATTCGCATGATTTTAAAGCAGATGTTGTTATGGAAAAAAGAAGAACACAGTTTGATATATGGAGAGAAGAGAAAAACTCATTTGGTACGAACACTTTAATTATTGCTGATAAGGATTTTCCCATAGGCAAAAAGATTCTATCTAAATTTGATAGTATTGAGTTTTTAAGAGATATAGAAATCTATATCGGAAATAAACTCGTGAGGAAATACCATGTCTTTTTGGGAACAAATTCATGATTAATTCATAATTTTATAGATTTCTTCTTTTTCTAAAACAGTATGATTAGTATAGCTATATGCTAGAACCGCCTGTATAAGATTCATGCGTAATCCATTTATAGTCCTTAGCCCTATTTCCTCGCTATTCTTCAGCAATTTTGTTTTTAATGGATCATAAATAATGTCATAAACAACCATTGTACTTTTGGCTTTTGCAAGTAATTTTATTGGAATAGGGGTTATATCAATGCTCTCTATATGACCAACAGAGGTAGCATTTATCAACAAATCAAAATGAGGAAGAAAGGACTCCAAGTCATTGAGAGAATATGAATATAAGTCAGATTTTTTAGAGTTTTTTATATTAATTGGACTTCTATTAAAAATATGAATTTTATGTTTTTTTTTAAAGTCTCTTAAAAGAAAAGCTAGTATTGCTTTGCCGGCACCACCATACCCCAAAAGGCCTATATTTAGGTTTTGATTTTCTGTGAGTAGCTTTTTTATAGGTTCTATGGCTGCTTCGCCATCTGTGTTGGTTCCCGTAAACTCATCGATTAAAGATCCAGATGGCGTACGATAAAAACAGTTTACAGCACCAATAGCTCTTATCTCTTCCTCCACATTATCTTTTATAATATTAAATACTGTTTCCTTGTAAGGCACAGCAACAGCCCCCCCCAAACAATGCTTATCTTGCTTCAAATAGTTGAAAAGCAGTTCGATCTTCCCTTCTTCAACATCTAGTGGCACCATTCGCACTTTTTTTTCTTCGTATTTGTAAACTTTGTTCCATAATTTTGGGGATCTTGCTCCCACAGAAGGCTTTATGCCAACGATTACACTGTAAAAGTCTAAGTTTGGTTCCTTGATCTCATTTTCTATGATCTTATTTAGATGTCTAAACATTTAATATATGTTTTCCATTAATATGTGCTACTTTATCCATGCTATTCATTAGCTTTGTAAAACTATTGAAATCTATAGGTTGAAGGGGATCAACAGCTGAATTTTCAGGATCAGGATGAACCTCCAGCATTATACTGTCCGCGCCAGCGGCTACACTAGCGAGCGACATTGGTGCAACCCATGGACGCCAGAACGTAGCATGGGATGGATCAACAGCTATTGGTAAGTGCGTTATTTCTTTTGCAGCAGGTACAACTTGTAGGTCTAATAAAAATCTAGATGAATCTCTATGTGTGTGTGGAACTGTGACGCCTCGCTCACATAAAATAATTTTCTCGTTACCTTCATAAAGTGCATATTCAGCCGCGCCAAGCCAATCTCTCAGTGATGCACCAAAGTGTCTCTTTATCATCAAAGGTTTTTTAGTTTTTGCGGCAGCTGAAATTAATGGATAATTTTGCATATTTCTAGAGCCAATTTGCAGTATGTCAGTTACTTCGCAAATCAGGTCGAGGTACTTCTCTTCCATAACTTCTGTTATAATTCCTATACCAGTTTCTTTTTTTGCAACACCTAGCCACCTTATTCCTTCTTCACGTGTTTCAGTATATTTATCAGATCTATAGGGAAAGCTTAAGGGCTTGAAAGCACCACCCCTCAAGAAATGAGCTCCCGCTTTTTTGACATTAATTGCCGTTTCAACAATAAGTTTCTCACTTTCAACCATATTTGGTCCTGCCATAATAGGGATCAAACTATCGCCGAAAGGGATACCACCAATTTCGAATTTCGAAAAGTGTGTATTATTTTTTTTTGACGCTAAAGGGAACTTTTCTGCCATATCTTCAACTGAGACATCTTTTCCAGGAGCCTTATTTTGTATCATCTTCTATTCCTAGTTTTGAGCTACTTATCTGTTCTGATAAATATATTTTTCGACCTTTCTCCTCACTAGCATAAATTGAGTGTATAAGTCTGAGGGTATGAATACATTCATTTGCTAGAAATGGGACTTTATCGATCTGACCATTTCTGAAGGTTTGATAAATCTTTTTGAGTTGTCTGTAATGACTTATACCATAGCCATTATCAACTTCCTCAGAATATTGGTTGGCTATGTCTTTTTCACTATCAATGGAGTCAGAAAAATTCCACTGCTCTATCTTATTCAGAGCTACTCCTCCAATTTGCACGACTCCTCTTGTTCCGGTAATAGTTATTGATGCCTCAAGATCTTTTGGTCTTGCGGCTGTTGTCAGCTCTAAGGTTGCTAAACCGCCATTTTCTAACTCAATAGCTGCTACCAGTGTGTCCTCTGCTTGCAGATCATTTGCTCTCTTAGCGGACATTGCACTAACAGATTTTGCGCTTCCACATATCCACGTGAGTGCATCAATGTGATGAATAGCTTGCTGATTTGTAACTCCGCCATCCTGTGCCCAAGTTCCGTGCCAACCATCGTTATAATATTCTTGGTGTCTACACCATCTCAGTCTTACAGATACTGATACTAGCTTACCAAACCTATTTTTTTCAAAGGCATTTTTAGTAACTTCAACGGCTGGGTTAAGCCTATTTTGAAAGATTGAGGAACAAAACTTCCCAGTTTTAGATGAAATGTTAATTAAATCCGCTGCGTGTTCTACTCTAAGGGATAATGGTTTTTCTACTATTACATTTAAACCATTCAACATGCATATTTTTGAGTGTTCGTAGTGTTGGCCACTTTTGGTAAGTATAACAACTACTTCCATTTCTTTGTGCTGAACAAACTTTTCAATATTATTATACGATGCACAGGAAAATATATTTCCAACGTATGTGCTTTTCTTTTTGTCCACATCACAACAAGCGACGACTTGGTAAAGGGTGCCAACTCTTTCTGATATTAAGATTTTCTGTATGTAATGTTCGCATACACGGCCACATCCAAGAATGCCTATTTTTATCTTTTCTTTATTCATGATTGGTCTCGGTTATCAATTTGAAACGAATATGGATATTTTGGAACAGGGGAAAGCCCTATATTATTTGTCAAGATTGTGTTTTTTCTTATGTTATCTACATACGTTACCGCTCCCAAACCAAATAAATTTATATGTATTTTTTCAGGTTTAATGCTTCTTGACATCATTTTTGTATCTCCGATTGCATTGATTTGATCCTTAGTGTCCAACCATATACTTCTCTGTTCAATAACTGACGCACACACTGTGTCGTATCCACCATCAATGATATTATTTATCAATTTGGTAAGTAATCCTGTTGGTCGGAAAGGATAATTTTCTTCTGCAATAACTACTAAATCAACATTCCTAAATTTTTCTATTTCCTCAATAGTATATTTTAATACATCTGGCAAACTTACATTTTCAGCGGAAAGTTCAATTGGTCTTATAAAAGGAGCCAATGCACCATTATCTCTAGCTACCTTTGCAGTATCTTCGTTATCTGTTGATACATAAATTTCTGAAATTAGCTTACAAGACTTGAGGTATTTTATACTTTCGACCAACAAGTTTTTTCCCTCAAAACTAGTCGGCAATCCTTTGATAGGAATTATGCTGATTATGTTCAGCTTATTTAATATGAGCTTTGAAAGGGAGGCCGGTGAGCCCTCTAAATTTTCAATGATATTTACAATCTTTTTAGCTCTGTCAACTTTCGCCCCATGATTTATTCCGTGGTGATGGTAAACGCAGGCATGGGGTGTGTAAAAGATATGATATCCATTTTTTATAACCTCGGAACCCCACAATCTGTCTTCGATATTAGTGGTGGTTTCATCAAACGGAAATTTATTCCACATATCTCGTGTTAATGCGCTGTTGGCGTTGTGAAAAAAGCTATCCTTTCTCTGAGTTCGTTCATCTAACCCAAAAACGACCGTAAGATCTCTTCTATCTAATGCTGAAGTAGATGATAAGGGTTCTTGGCGACCGTAAACACCAGCAAGTAAACCGGTTTGATCATTTTCTAGAGGCTCAATTAATTTTTCAAGCCACATTTTATTTTTTGGAATACAATGTCCAGATATAATCACGACAAATTTACCAGATGAAGCCCTGATACCTTCGTTAATGGCTTTTCCTGGAAAAAATTGAGATACATTTATAATTCTGTCAGTATATTTTTTTGCAATTTTTACGGAGTTGTCATCGGAGTTATTATCAACCAATATGATTTCATAGTCTTTTATGCTTTGTGTAGCTATAGCGCTCAAACAATGGTCTATCCATCTTTCCTCATTCTTTGTTCTTATAATTATTGAAACCAGAGGGGTTGATGGCTCAGTATTTATATTCATAGGAATAGTTTCACCTTTTCAGGATTATTTTTTTTCAAATATTCAAGAGCTTTTTCCGCTAAGAAAAAATCAAACTCATTATGAATATCTATTGAAGTTTCAAAGTTATTATTAATTATTATTTCGACGTTATTTCCTATTCTCTTTCCACTACGCCATAGATAAGATCTAGAAGCACACGCCAATCCTGTATCCTCTCTATATATTGGTTCTTTCTCCTGTCTGCTCGAATAAATTTTCATTTTTTCTGAAACTCTTTTTAATTTTCCATCCTTATTTCTTTGCCAGAAATTTTTGTGAGTTGGATGAGCAGCAAAAACTGACTCTAGAGCATTATTATTCTCTAATTTCTCTATAGCATTTG
>CACBNQ010000058.1 GCA_902540655.1 uncultured Alphaproteobacteria bacterium
TTTTTGTTTGGATCTTTAAGTATGTCATAAGCTTCATTCACGGCTTTAAACTCTTCTTCCGCTTTAGCGCTTCCTGAATTTTTATCTGGGTGAAGTTCTCTTGCCTTGGATCTAAAAGCCTTCTTTATGTCAGCATCGGAAGATCCCTTGGAAATACCAAGCGTTTCATAATAATCTCTTTTTGCCATTTAGCTTTCCATATTTAGAAGGAACAAATATATTTAATTATTTCTTTTGGTCATCCAAATCTTCAAAATCGGCATCCACAATGTCACCATCATCTTTATCTACATTATCATCGCCAGCTTCAGATCCAGTAGTGTTTTTCTCTGCTTCTGCTTTATAGATAGCCTCACCTAGTTTCATTGATGCTTCGGTTAAGTCTTGGCTTCTTGCTTTAATTTTTTCTGCATCATCACTTTCTAAAACTTCTTTTAAAGCTTTCATGGAGAGCTCCATAGCCTCAATGGTAGATGGGTCAACTTTATCACCATGCTCCTCAATCGATTTTTCGGTACTATGGATAAGACCTTCAGCCTGGTTTTTCGCTTCAACAAGATCTTTTTTAGCTTTGTCAGATTCGGCATTTTCTTCCGCGTCTTGAACCATCTTATCTATTTCCTCTTCAGAAAGTCCACCAGATGCCTGTAGGGTTATTTTTTGTTCTTTACCTGTGCCTTTGTCTTTCGCAGATACTGAAACAATGCCGTTTGCATCTATATCGAAAGTAACCTCAATCTGTGGCATACCTCTTGGCGCAGGAGGAATTTCTTCTAAGTTGAATTTTCCAAGTTCTTTATTATCCGTAGCCATTTCTCGCTCACCTTGAAATACTCGTATAGTTACAGCACTTTGATTATCTTCTGCGGTAGAAAACACTTGGCTTTTCTTCGTTGGAATGGTTGTATTTCGGTCTATCAATCTTGTAAATACTCCTCCTAAAGTTTCTATTCCTAAGCTCAATGGCGTAACATCTAAAAGAACGACATCTTTCACATCGCCTTGTAAAACTCCGGCTTGAATAGCAGCACCCATTGCAACAACCTCATCAGGATTAACGCCCTTGTGAGGCTCTTTCCCAAAGAAACTGGTTACTTCTTCAATAACTTTAGGCATTCTTGTCATACCACCAACAAGAACCACCTCATCTATGTCGTCTTTTTTTACATCTGCATCTGTTATAGCGGCCTGACATGGTTTTAATGACCTGGCTATTAGATCTGCTACCAAGCTCTCAAGTTTTGCCCTTGTCAGTTTCATCACTAAATGCAGTGGCTGGCTAGTTTTTGGATCCATAGATATAAAAGGTTGGTTAATTTCAGTTTGGCTTGAAGAGGATAATTCTATTTTCGCCTTCTCAGCAGCCTCTTTTAGCCTCTGTAAAGCCATTTTATCGGCCTTTAAATCAACGCCACTTTCTTTTTTGAACTCCTCTGCCAAATGATCAACAATTCTTAGATCAAAGTCTTCGCCCCCTAAGAACGTATCTCCATTAGTTGATTTGACCTCGAAAAGCCCATCGTCGATTTCTAAAATAGAAATATCAAATGTACCTCCCCCCAAGTCATAAACAGCTATGGTTTTGCCGCCTTTTTTTTCCAATCCATATGCTAGAGCAGCAGCGGTAGGTTCATTTATAATTCTGAGAACTTCCAACCCGGCAATTTTTCCTGCATCTTTTGTTGCTTGCCTTTGTGCATCATTAAAATAAGCCGGCACAGTAATAACCGCCTGTGTTACCTCGTCTCCTAAGTGACTTTCCGCGGTTTCTTTCATTTTCTGCAATATGAAAGCAGATATCTGACTTGGAGAGTACTTTTCACCCTTAGCTTCTACCCAGGCATCTTTATTACTCCCCTCGACTATGTTGTAAGGAACCATCTTTTTGTCTTTAGTAACCATTGGGTCGTTGTATTGCCTCCCAATTAGTCTTTTAACTGCGAAAAGGGTGTCTGATGGGTTTGTAACAGCTTGTCTTTTAGCCGGTTGACCTACCAGTCGTTCATCATCAGTAAATCCTACAATTGATGGTGTTGTTCTGGCGCCCTCGGAGTTTTCAACAACCTTGGCGTTTGCGCCCTCCATTATTGCTACACATGAATTTGTCGTTCCCAAGTCTATACCAATGACCTTGCCCATAATTTGACCTTTCGAATAAATAATATCGTTAACCTTATGGTATATAGGCAATTAATTTTATCGTGCAAGATTAGATGGTGCTAAAAATGTATTTTTGTTGTAAGACGGTATACAGATTTAGGTTTAGCGCATGATTGATACACTGATTGAATTAGCCACCGAGGCAGGAATAACTATACGTGAAATTTATGAGAGTGGTAAATTTAGTACATCTATTAAAAGTGACAGGACTCCTGTAACCACTGCTGACGAAGAAGCGAACAAAATGATTTTGAGGGGTTTAAAGCAAAAGTTTCCTATGATACCTGCGATATCAGAGGAATCCGAAAATATAGTTTTAGAGAAGCAAGCATTTTTCATTATCGATCCATTGGACGGAACAAAAGGGTTTTTAAACAAAACCAACAATTTCACCGTAAATATAGCTTTCATTAATAATCGTGAACCCGAATTGGGAGTTATTTACAGCCCAATGAGCGGTGAACTTTTTTACACCTCACCTGACCGGGAAAGTTTCAAATATAATTACTTAAAAAAAACTGAGAAAGTAAAAATATCAGGGAAGTTAGAGAATAGAAAGGCAATTACGCTTATAACTTCTGAAAATAATTTGGGTGGAAGAGAAAGTAAAATTTTAAAAGTTGATTGTGAGCATGACACTCTAAAAATTGGCTCATCAATTAAGTTTTGCAGACTTGCAGAAGGGACAGCGGATATTTATCCAAGATTTGGAAGAACCATGGAGTGGGATACGGCTGCAGGCCATGCGATACTCAAATATGCAGGTGGCACCCTTATTGATCTAAATACAAAAAAGGAACTTGTTTACGGAAAAAAAGACTATGAAAATGGTAGCTTTGTAGCAATCAGAGAGTTAAAAGACAGTAAGAAAATAGATTGGCAGAGCCTGACGTAAGACAGTTAACGGACTTATCGACGAGCGTTGGCTGTCAGTAGTTCAAAAATAGAGTTTTGGTCGAAGTATATTTCCACACAAAAAACATATGAAAAGTTGTAGATGTAAAGAGTGAAAGGTAAGGCTAGAAATATCAGGCGGCTTTAGAGTCTTCATTGCTTGTTAGTATGGCAAACACAGACTCGGTGTTTTCTGAAGACCTAAGTTTAGACCTGATATTTTTATCGCTGAACATTCTTGACACCATTGCAAGTGCTTTAAGATGCTCGGTTCCACTATTATCTTCTGGAGCTAACAAGGTAAACACAAGGTCTACCGGCTGCTTGTCAGCCGCTTCAAAATCAATAGGGCGCTCTAAGCTTGAAAAAAAGCCAAATATTTTCGTCAAGCCTCTTATTTTTACGTGAGGGATTGCCACACCATTGCCAATTCCAGTTGGCCCAAGAATTTCACGTTGTTGCAGAGACTTAGCGATATTCATATATGGAATTCCTACATGTTCTGAAGCTATACTAGAAATCTCTTGCAAAAGTTGCTTCTTATTAGCCGATTTTACCTTAATCTTTATCGCTTCTTTGGATAGTATCTCGTACATTTTCATTTGAAATAACCCCCTTTATTTCTGGACGTTACAATAAAAAAAAAATTTTTTCTAGCGTTTTATATAATTTTTATAAAGCGAACTTATCGCCCAAATAAACCCGCCTTACGTCTTGATCACTTACAACAAACTCAGGAGTTCCGTACTTTATAATTCTTCCATCGTTTATAATGTAGGCTCGGTCAACTATTTTAAGGGTTTCTCTCACGTTGTGATCAGTGATTAGAATTCCTATGTTTCTATTTTTAAGCTCTCGGACTAACCCTCTTATTTCATCGATAGCTATTGGATCAACACCAGCAAATGGTTCATCCAGTAAGATGTACTTTGGTTGACTGGCTAGACACCGCGCTATTTCAACCCTTCTTCTTTCGCCACCTGAAAGGTTGACTGCCTTAGCATTTCGGAGATGTGTTATTGAAAACTCGCCTAATAATTGCTCAAGCTTTTTCCTTCTCTCCTTTGGGTTTCTAATTTTAAGCTCCAATATCGCATCAATATTTTTTTCGACATTCAGCCCTTTAAAAATTGACGATTCTTGAGGAAGGTACCCTAGTCCAGCTTTTGACCTTCTGTACATAGGAAGGTTTGATATTTCATCTCCATCCAGTTTAATGGAACCACCGTCAGATCTATGTATTCCAGCGATAATGTTGAATGCTGTTGTTTTTCCTGCACCATTTGGACCAAGTAAACTAACCACTTCACCTCTAGTTACAGAGATATTAAAATCCATCAAAGCTAGTCTGGATTTATATACTTTTCTTAAACCCTGGACATTCAACCCAGCTTCTTTTTTATTTAGATTGTCGACAGTTAAATATGGCTTTATCAAATTTTATCCTTTTAGTTCTTTAAAAAAGAGTCTTTTATTCCTTCAAATTCTACTGTTTCGGTCACTAAATCAACATTTATTTTTTCTGCTCTAATTATTGATTTGCCTTGAGAAAACTCAACATTGCCTTCTATCGAAACAAACTTTTTATCTACATCCATAAAAAGTTTATCTCCCTTTGCTGAAATATCCTTATTATTTGAAAAATAGACGTTTTTGCTAGCTTCAATTATTTTAACTTCAGGGGAGTCTATACTATTAGTTTTTGCTATTAAAAGATCTGACCTGATTACATATTGCCCGTAAGAAATTTTTACTTCACCAGATAAATGTAAAATACCATCACTCTTTTTAATTTGTGCAGTGTCTGAGCTAAACCTTAATATTTCTCTTTTTAATCCAGAAGATATCCCTGCTTCATGGAATAATAATAAAAAAAGGAAAATATTAATAAAAGACAATAATGGTTTGTTCACTGGTTCACCTCAAATTGGTTTAATCAACATATATTTCAACTTTTACTCCGCCGGTAAAAAATATTTCTTCACCCACGTCTGAATTATAGTGGTATTCCATTTTCCCACTTGCTAAAGAACCGAATTCAGTATCAGCCAATATTGTTTTAGGCCCAATCAATAATTTTCGCTTAAAATCAGCAATTAACTCTTCAGTTTTTATTAGTGTTCCCCACGAGTTTTTCAGTGAAAGATTACCATTAAAAAATATATTTTTCTCATCTAAATTGAGGCTAGCAAAATCACTTGAAAAATTAAACCTCTGTTCACTAGAGAAGGAAATTTCGCCGAGTGGTTTGGATAATATAACAGTTTTGTCATTCTGGTGACTTGGGTTTAAAGCTTTGGCATGAAAATCAAAGGTTCCACCATCTGAGGTATTTCCTGTAATGTGGGTATCCCTTGCTTGGTATTTTAAGCCGATCCTTACATCTTTTGTTACAACTTTAAATGATGGGTTCACCTTTTTTGAATAAGAGAAGGTGAAAATGACTAAAAAAAGCAATCCCGCACTAAACCCTAGCGTTAATTTGAGCCAAAGCACTAGCCTAGTATATTTAGTTGCATCAGTCACCATCATCTGTAGATGTTATGTCATTTGCTGATTAAATAAAAGCTCAATGAATTTTAAAAGTTCTAAAAAAACTAATGTGAAAAAGGATCCACATCATCCCATCCCATGTTATCTAATTCGCATCTGGTAGGCAGAAAACGACATGTTTTCTCAAAAATATAGTATCTATCTTCACGCTTCAAAATTTTATCTAGATGTTGTTTAATTTTATGCAAATATAAGACGTCTTGTTTAGCGTAAATAATTTGATCTTCATTCAAAATTTCTGCCCCCCAATAAGACGACTGTTGCTCTTTAGATAAATCAATTGATAATATTTCCCTCACTAGATTTTTGAGGCCATGGCTTTGAGAAAAAGTTCTTCCTATTTTTGAAGCTATTTTAGTGCAATAAATATTTTGGGTCATAAAATTTAAATTTCTATAAAGGACGCCAACGTCAAATCTAGCATAGTGAAATATTTTCATTACCTTTTCACTTGTCATTAATTTAGCCAGGTTTGGAGCTTGTTTCTGGTTTTTATCAATTTGGATCAAATAA
>CACBNQ010000059.1 GCA_902540655.1 uncultured Alphaproteobacteria bacterium
GACTGGTTTTTCATAAGCGAAAATGCATGCTTACTGAACAGAAACATCCCATTAATATTGACATCAAAAACCTCTTTCCATTCACTGAAATTTATTTCGTCTATAGTTTTTGAGGAAAGGAACGTACCAGCATTATTGAAAAGTAGGTCTATACGGGAAAATTTTTTCTCAATCATTTCAAAGCATTTTTTTACATCCACCTCGTTACTTACATTCATAGGAAATACTAGTGCTTGATCATTACAAACTGTCTTTGTTTCTTCTAACTTATCTTTACGTCGCCCTATCAAAATAACACTAAAACCAGCATCTGAAAGCTTAACAGCTGTGGCTTTCCCCACTCCTGTCCCAGCTCCTGTAACGATTGCAACCTTATTCATTGAAATAAAAGCCTGTTTTAAAAAAGATTAAAATTTTGAACACGTTTACTACCTAAATAAATTTAATCAATACGACTTAGAACTATATCTTTTCAATTTCCATAATTATGTGGATATAGTCCATCGCATGACCATCTGGGTCTCTTTCAACTTCTGCCCTATAATTTTCATAAAAAGAATTGATTATTTCGTTGCTCTCATCTTCAGATCTATTAGATAAAGCCGTTCGAAATACCGTCTCTGACCAACTCCGAGTGGTCGGTATAAGACTGTCAGCAAACTCTTTTTTTGACATTGTCCGAATATTTTTTTCGTAAGTCTCACGATAGGGACACTTTGTCAATTTGGTAGTGCATGATAAAAGCTTTAAACCAGATCTTGAAACCTCGGACATTTTATCATTAAACGGCGAACAAAACTCTTCCACCGTTCTATAATGCTGAGCAAAAGTAGTGTTTATATATTCTTCTCTTGTTATTATCCCTTGATCCAAGTGAGTTCTCCAATGCTGATTAAATTTATCAAACATCGAATGTCCTCCCGTGTTGCCAAGATAACGACCTTTTTCATCAATTCCAAAATTCATGCATACGAAGCGTCCACCTGATGCCAGTTCTTGAGCCCTTGAAAGAAGGATTGACTCCCAATCTTTGGCTGCTTGCTCCATAAATTGCCCCTTTTCTGCTCTATCCGCTCCGACCATATGTACATGATTTTTTATCTGGCAAGGTTTTTGCGAAACATAATGCATAGCTGTCGCAGAGAAACCCAAGGATAAGCTGCCCTTTGCTAGTAATTGTTGATGGAAGCCGGTACCGCACCCATGCACAAAAACATTGTCAAAGATTTTTTGATAAGCTAGCTCTTTTTCACCATGCATCCCCTGCATTTTTTTAAAAAGAGTCGAGAAATCGTTCGAGGCCAAATCAGTGTAAATTATCTCAATTACTCTGTCATCTCCCCTACTTCTAATAAGGTTTATCAAATTGTACCAGAGTTCCTGACTAGTTCCTCCATCTGCTGCACCAAAATCTGCAAACCTCAATATTTCCTTATTGGGGAGGCAAACTATAGATTTTTCCAAAATTTCCTGTATGGAGTCTATGGCATTTTTTGCTCCTGCAGTCTTTTTTGAATAATATCCCTCTCCCTTCATCGACAGAACATCTTGAGTGTTTAGTGTTTCCAGTTTGTTACTATTCATTTAATCTAATTTGAATTATTTAGGTTAAGTGATCGAATTCTTTTTCTTATTTATTTGGAGCAAATTTCAAAATTTGCTTCCAACTTTAAAACTACATTTTTATTAGTATCTTGTATAATCTGAGTAGTTGACCAACCCGTATTTGTATTAAATATCATATTCTTACAATTGGCGTTTTCCCAATTTTTAGTCGCATCAATCTTAAAAGCCTCGGAAAAGTCGGATAATGAATATTGAATGTGTTTTTTTTCTGTTATTAAAGCTTTTTTCTTACAATCAACAGTAATCCCTATTAATTCGTAGTCGCCTATATTATAGGGGATTTTTTTTTCTTCTTTAGCTTGCATACCTTTCATCGCGTTACAAATAACCTCGTCTAGTTCATTGCCAACTGCTTTTAGCGCTCCAAAAGAACTGAAGATAACGCATATGGAAAGAATATTAAAAAAAAATTTCATTTAAAATTTTCCGCTCCGCAATTTAACTCGTTGCCTCAAATACCTTATTATAGATTTTCCACTCGTTATCTACTCTGAGAAATGAAAGCGTATCCGTAAACATGATATTAATGTACTCACTTTTTACTTTCACCACTGCGGTCTCTTCTCCAGTATCAACCATTAATATCTCGTAGGCTTTAGATTTCCCTTGTTCTTTCGGTGAAGGGATATTTTTTTCAACAAATGTTGCCCATTCCTCCTTAGTCTGTCTTATCAGCCTACCGTTAATATGACCGGTAACTCTAGCGTCATCATCGAATATTTTCCTCGTCATAGCTCCATCAGATTCGTATGCACTATTGATATAGTCTTCCACTACCTTAAGAACTAACTCTTTATTGTCCATTCACTCTCTTTTCCACTTTTCTTTAGCTGTTAATACAACTGGTTTTAACTTAATCAAATAAATGGTATCGCAAAATTCCATTGAAACAAATTCCTTTTTTTAAAGTCCATCAAGCAATCTCTAAATACGCCTATATGTTTTTTTAAAATATGCGCAAAATTTTTGCTACCATTGAATTTAGGAAATTAAATAATAAGGAAAATGCGTATGAAATTTACAGTATCAAAAAAAGAAAAATCTAAATTTGAAGCAGGTCTTAGAGGGTTTTTTCAGTATAGGGACCTTGGAATAGACACCGCCACAAAGGGAAATTATGGAGCAAATGTAATTAGAGCTGTTCCAGGTAAACATTCCAAAGGCGAATGGCATTTACATAAATTAAACTTTCAAATGGTCTATATACTTAAGGGTTGGGTTACTTTCGAGTATGAGGGTCAAGGAACCTTTACTTTTCACGAAGGAGACTCAGTCCTGCAACCCCCAAAAATATCGCATAGGGAGATAGAGCATTCAGAGGATTTAGAGCTTCTTGAAATCACAAGCCCAGCTTCTTTTGATACCGAGACTGTTTAGTTTACCCTTGACTATCAGCTAATTTCAAAAACCAAACTGCAGTCATATCCGCTACTAGTTCTTTCTCCTGATTAAAAACTTCGACTAGTATTGTTGTAACACCAAAAGGTTTTGAATTTGATTTACGCGATGACTTGACGGTTACTATACAATTAATTGTGTCATTTGGTCTTACAGGATTAAACCAATTAACTTTGTCCAAACCTGGAGACCCCATTGAGCATTTCGACGTTTTTTGAGTGTCTAAAATTAAACTATGGGCGATCGCCATGGTTTGCCAGCCACTTGCTATCAAGCCGCCATAATGGGACTGCCTTGCCAATTTTTCATCAATATGAAAAGGTTGGTAATCCCATTTTTCAGCGAAAGAAATGATGTCTTTTTTAGTAATTGTCTTTTTTTTTGTTTCAAAGGAGTACCCCTGATAAAAGTCTTCAAAATACATTCTTTGCCTTAAAAGTTACAATTCCAAAAATATGATAGAAATGGCTGTATTTCTATATTGGTCATCCTGACTATAGCACCCTCTATTGAGTCGACTCAACACTTCTTACCAAATATGGGCTACAAAACAAGCTTATGCCCGTTTTCCCGCAGCCATTTTCTTTTTTTTTGGAAATCTTCGCAGTAGCTTCCTACCTGGTACCAAAAATTCTTAGAGTGATTAGGTTCAATGATGTGACTTAGTTCATGAATTATTAGATAGTCAACTATACAATCTGGAGCCATTATAATTCGCCAATTGTAAGATATTTTATTATTTGCGGTGCAGGATCCCCATTTTGAATTATAGTTCTTTACAGTAATCCCACATGGTTGAACCCTCATCTGCTGCGCTAACTCTTCAGTTCTTGCTTTCAAAATTTTAGTAGACTCTTCTAAGTACCAGTCTTCCAATAATCTTTTAATGGTGCCTCTACCTATTGATTTATCATCAACATACGAGACGACTAAAAGACCTCCTTCAATTTTAACGGCCTCTTTTCTCCCCAAAATTAGAGATAAGTGATACTCATCACCTCTAAAATAAAATTTCTCATTATCAATAAATTCTCTATTTTTTAAATTCTGTTCTTCGAAATTAAAAATCGCTCTTTGCCTTATCCAGTGCTGTTTTCTCCTTATAAGATCAACTAAATTTTTTTTAGATACACTTTTGGGTGTTTTAATAATCAGTTTGTTATTTTTAACCTGTAATGAAATAGTTCTTTTTCTGTTGGTACGTTCTACCTGTATTTCCAAGTCTATATTACCAATATCTATTATTTCATTTGCAAAGCTTCTTATATGCATTTTCAACAAGTAGGAAAGCTTTAAACTACTTTAAATTTGACATTGCAGTCGCCGATAAATTATGTACGACAATGGTATTAAGATTAATCAGCTTACTAACTCTTGGTCTATAGTAACCAATCCATTCACTACTCTCATAAACAGCTTCATACAATCTCTTCTTATGATCTTGATCAAGAAAGCGTCTTATCCAAACATAAGTTGACCCTTTCTTTTCTGAGTGCATTTTTCTTTCCCCTTCTTGTTCAAAGAACTCATCAGAACTATTCATTATAAAAGTGCCATTTATTTCCATTCCTCTTTCTCTTTGAAAGGGAATAATTTCCACATCCATAAACTCTATCCATTCAGACATTTTATTTGGGTATACTTCATATATTCTTAATTCGAAAAAGGGTTCCATTAATAATTCTCCATGCATTTATGTGATCATCCTTTATAAAAATCAACATTAAAGCAATTTTTTGTTTGTTCACATACTTTTGGTTGCTAATAAAAATTTTGATTGGCTCTGGATTTAAAAAATATATGCTCTACTTCAACGTTACCAAATGGAGATAAAAATGAATTTACTCAAATGGCTTCTTGAAAATGAAAACTCACCTTTTTTGTGGGGTGGACTAGGCATTTTTCTAATCATTCTTTTGATAGGCTTTTAATCTATAGATCGTGTTAGAAACTTATGGTGATTAAGATGGATGAAGTAGATCAAGACTCCCATGAACAGTTTCCAACGAAAAAGGAACAGGTACTAAACGATTTTAGAAACTTTTCTAGTGAACATTTATCTCTCTACTCAAAGAGAAGAAACTTTGATATGGGCCACCCTCATGCAAATGTTTCAAAGCTATCACCATATCTTCGCCGACGACTAGTCTCAGAAAATGAGGTGTTGCAGATAGCCTTAGAAAAAAATTCTATTTCATCTTTGGAGAAATTCATTCAAGAGATTTTTTGGAGAACCTACTGGAGAGGATGGCTAGAAATGCGACCTGATGTCTATGAGGACTATGAAAATGGTTACGACGGTTCTCATTTGCCTGATAAAACTGGAATAAAATGCTTCGATCATTGGACGGAGGAACTTATAGAAACAGGATACCTGCACAATCATGCACGCATGTGGTATGCAAGCATTTGGATTTTTACCCTTAGAAAAAGTTGGGTTTCTGGTGCAAACTTTTTTAAAGATCATCTCGTTGATTGGTGTCCTGCTTCAAACACTCTAGGCTGGCGTTGGGTTGCTGGCCTTCAAACAAGAGGAAAGATATATGTGGCAAAAGCGGATAACATAAGACTGTTTACAAATGGCAAATTTTTCCCAAAAGGCGAACTGAATGAAAATCCCTTTTTCAATGAAGACCTTTGGAAGACTTATGAAAGAGCGTCTGAGATTTCCTATGTAAAGCCAAATTTAAATGCTTGTGAAGATTCGGGGATAATTATAAATAAAAATGATCTCACTCTAAACCACTACCTAAGCAAAGAACAAACTACCCTTAAAGGATGTATTTTTCATGATCGGGAATATCAATCTAGCAAGAGCGATTTTGTAAATAAGTTTGACAGCGAAATAATAGAAAATCTGTGCTCAGATTTACCGAGCTT
>CACBNQ010000060.1 GCA_902540655.1 uncultured Alphaproteobacteria bacterium
TAAAGCATAAATTAACCACTTTTGGTCTACCCTGCCACCCGTCGGACATATTGGCGGTACTCACGTAATATGTACTTGGAGTTTGCAGCAAATGCGGTGCTATTTTTTTTTGAACTTAGGTACTCTTTAAGATTCTATATTTGTCATGAATATTCACTAGCAAATATTGACGTTAGGCAAGTTCAAGCACAACTTTTCCGTTAGAACTATTCAACTTATGCTCTGGAACAATCATTGGATCTCCTGATGATTTACCTGAAACTCCCAGCCCATTTGAGTCGAACTCACTCGAGTGGTACCTGCCACGTTTGGTGCAGGCGAATGGCACTTTAGGGTCGCCTGTTAGGCCGATGGCTTTTCCCTTATGAGGGCAGGTCAATTCAACAATTAGGTAGTCTTTATCTCTCCGCATTACCGCAACATATTGCATCTGTCCAGTTCCTGCATAGTCTGCACTATCATTCGGACGGGCAATTACACTAACATCTCCAGGTTTAAGTTGTGAAATATCAATGCTCGCGGGACCATTTTCAAGTCGCAGAACTTGTTTAAGCCCCATTGGTATATCAGTTGGGATATTAGCCCAACCACTTAAATCTGCAGTTGTTGCTGCGTTAAGCACAGCTGGACATAAGAATGTAGCAGTGCTAGCAAGAGTGACAATGACATGTCGACGAGAAATTTTTTTCATATTCAGTTTATCCTTTCTTTGTTATCCATATGTTTCTAAAAGTGTTGTCACGGTCTATAAAACTATGTTTAATCGTGCCTAATACATGGAGGCCAAGGACTACAAGTAAGACCCATTTCAATGCAAAGTGGGCTTCCATAAACAAGTCCCCTAAGTTAGATCTGGCAAAGGCAACATTAATGGGAAACAATAGCTCAGTGTTTCTGAGGCCTGAAGCCGTAACGTAGCCAGTTACGACATAAGCAATAAGAAGTGCATATAGGGTGATTTTAACCAAGGCTGCAAGTATTTTTTCCCACCATACATGATCAGAATTAGATGGGCCAACCCCGAAAGCTAGCCTTACTCCGATCCAGATAAAAACAAGAACTAAAAGGAGTTGTCCTCCCCACTGGTGAAAGATCAATGCATTTGAACCAACAATTTTATAACTATATAACAGTCCAGAAGTGACCAAAGCGAACATTAAAGCTGCAGTTGACCAATGTAACACTTTTATCCCAAAAGAATATCTCATTTCATTCGCTTTTTTTAAATAGTACTTTTAAATCCCAAAAAAACTTACATCTTAGCCGCCGTATTTCAGGCTTCTAAAATATAAAACTCATGTTTAACTTTAATTTCCCAGTTCCTCGATCTTGCTCCGAGCTTTTTTAAGAATTGGAACTCATAAAAATTGCCCCAGAAACAGATCTATGATGATAGATAGTATGGATCGGTAACTTGGCAAGAGACTAGCAGCCCTTTTCGAATTATCATTTGGTATGTCCTCCCACGTATGGAGCACACGGGGTGTGCAGGTAGTATGTTTGAGAGGAACTAAGCGACCCGTCTATTTTGATTACCTGAAAGTCATTGCTGATCACCCATAAAATCCAAAGCTACATCTTTTTCAGTATGGTTTTTATCATAGATATGCTTCATAGCTTTCAAAGACTCAAGAGGAATATCAGGACCATGTTCTTTAATTAATGCTCTTACGCCCTGTTCAATTTGTGACCATTGTGTATGAGACAAGTTTTCAAGCGGCCCATACACTTCTTTCAACAACGCGTAGGTTCTACTCAATTTCGAATTTTCTGACACCGTTATCACCTCTTTGAAATAAAATTTTTGCAAAGTGAGAGGTAACTTTAAGTCACCTCCCACAACTTTCTCAGTCCTCGTCTAGGTTAGCATCGAGAGTGAGCTAAGTGCCAATTAAATTAATTGATGAATATTACCTACTGTTTATAAGATTGTGTCGAGTAATCATCTAAGGGAAGTTTATCGATCGATTTATACTTTTTAACATAATCCACAAAACTTTGCGCATAATCAAGATAGGTATCTACCATTCTACCGGATTTTGAAACTACTCCGAACATTTTATATCCATCTTTACCAGCAGCAATATAATTATTGGTTGCCACCTTGTAGGTTCTACTCAAATCAAGTTCACTCCACTTACTCTCACCTGGGCCTTTAAATTGGATGTTAGAAAACCTAGATCCTATGGATTTACTAGCATCAATGTCCCATCTTAAACCTGCTGCATAGGGATATGCTCCAGTGGAACCATCTGGATTCAAGGCCCAATCTAGTGCTTCCTCAAGTACTTGTGAAATTTCGGCGCCAGTCATTTCTAACTCGACAATGGTGTTTGCAAACGGAAGAAGCTTATATGCGGTACTAATAGAAAAATCACCTTTCGGAACATCAATTCTCACTCCACCACCATTTTGAATCGCAATTTCAGAAGTTTTTGTCATTTCTCTAAACGCATGAGCAACTAGATTTGAAATATCCGAACCATTCTTTGCCGTCTCCGACACATCGCATAATTTTGATCTTCCCTGACCCGGTATTCTTTCAAAACATAGGTCTGTGACCACCTCACCTACTTTTTGCGTTTTTAACTCATCCACTTTTGAAGAGAACTTTTTCAGTATGGCGGCTGCTTCAGGATCTTCAGCAATCAAATTAAGGCTTGGGTTCTCTTTAATTGCGTTCAAAGCTATAGTTCTTGCTTCACCCTCAATTTCAACTCTTTTTCCATCTGCATTTTTCCTTTTAAAGCTGTCTGCAAGCATTAAATGTGGCGTTCCTTCACATGACTTAACATTTCCCATCTCATCAAACTCAACATTCAATTCCCCGACAACTTGACTATATTGCCAAGCTTGAACTACACAGACAGTATTACCATCATTATTTTTAACTATCGTTGGATAAGAGCCCTGCGAATTCAGCCCAACCGCAGAAAAATCTCCTAACAGAGAATGCGAGTCTCCTCCAACAATGATATCTACACCCGATAACTCTTTTGCTAAATTAAGATCATTTTTGTATTGAAAATGCGAAAGCAAAACAATGTGATTAATTCCTTTAGACTTAAGCTCATTTATATACCTCTGAGCTGTTTCTTTCTCACCAAGAAATTGTGTGGTAGCGTCTGGACTTGAAGACTTCATAGTTTTGCCAACTATATTTATACCAATAATACCAATATTGAGCCCGTTTTTTTCTTTGATAGTAAAGGGTTTGATATAATCATTAACTGTTATTTTTGCCAATGGAGAAACTCCAACTTCAGGAATAATATTTGCTCCAAGCGCAGGAGTATTACAGTCACCTTTATTTAAGAAATCTAGAAACTTAGCTAATCCAGAATCCCCCTCATCAAATTCGTGATTTCCAATCGCAAAAGCGTCAAAGCAAACCTCATTCATTAATGCAGCGTCGGCTTCGCCTTTAAAAAGAGTGAAATATAAATCACCAGTTATTGCGTCACCAGCATGAAGTTTCAAAACGTTATTCTTGCCTTCCGATAATAAATTAAACATATTGACTACAGCAGGAAAACCACCAGACCGTACCCGGGTTTTTTCACCACCGATTTTTAAGGACATTCTCGAGTCTGCCCTAAGATGTGAATGATGGTCATTGATATGCAATATTGTTAGCTCGGCAGCATTAGCTCCACTAAGTACAAATAAAGATATAATTGAACACTTTAAAAATAATAATAATCTCATTATGACGTCCTTTCCACGCAAAAATATAAGATCTAAATTAACAGAAAAATACAGAAGGAAGAATACAGAAATAATACAAAATTTTATCAACATTGTGACAAAATCCATTATGTTTGAAAAATTTTCAGCATATTAAATTCCTAAATTTCTTGAGCTCTATCCATATTACTAGGTAATATATTCGTTACGTAGCACTATAGTCTGTGCCAACAGAGTGCCACCAGAAGCCCAAAATACCTAGCCCACTAAAGCGTTTTATTTTATTCGTTACTGATTTTGTGGTGCCCCCAGAGATACTCGAACTCCTGCTCACTGATTACAAATCAGTTCCTCTACCAGCTATGTTTAGCTTTTCTTGGCTACTCTTATGATAGTTTATCACAGATCAAAGCATAAATTAACCACTTTTGGTCTATCCCCACACATAGGACAGTGGGGGTACTCACGCAGTATGTTCTTGGAGTGTGCAGCAGATGGGGAGTAGACCAAAAAGAAGCATATGTTCTTCAAACACCAATAATGTTTTATTTCAAAGCAGTTAACATTTTTGATATTTCTTTTGGGTCTGCAATGGGGTGCTTTATTTTCACCGCCATAGTGATAACAAATTCTCCTGCTCCTAATGAGTCTAATTTATCAATGATAGCTTGCTCACTCTCAGCACACCAATTGCAAAAAAAGAAATCTGCTTTCCCTATAAACATTTGAATCACTCTAGCTTTTTTGTGGAAAGGGTTTTGTGGGTCATTCATTCTATCGACCCACATATCATTTGTTCTACCTTTAATTCTCTTTAGAAATTCTTTTTTTTTCTCATCAGAATGATAAGTGTGGGTAGCTAGATAATAATCCATGATTTTTCTTTATGCGTTTTTTATAGTTTACGAGAAACATGTCACAAATCAATATTTCTACAGCATATTCCCCACAATTAGCCTTTATTTCAGTATTGCCTGAATAACGTTAGGAGTTTTGAGTTGCAGATTTTTAATATGGGTATAAGATGTAGAACACTTTTATTATATGAAAAGCCGTGAGGGAGTGACAAAACATGAGATTTACATTTTTAATTTTGGTTTCTTTATTTCTAGTAAGTTGCGGAAGTTTGACAAGAGGAGGAAAAGAGGTACTTGAAATTAAGACTAACCCCTCTGGAGCTAGAGTAGAAACTACAAACAATATGATGTGTTCTAGCACTCCTTGTGGTCTAAAAATGTCCAGAAAAAGTGAGATACAGGTAAAAATCACTAAAAAGGGATGTAAGCCCGTTACTGTAAGTGTAACAAATCAAGTTGCAAATGCTGGCGCAGCATCTATGGCAGGAAATGTAATACTTGGAGGAGTTATTGGAGCTGGAGTAGATGTTTACACAGGTGCCTCAAAGGAGCTCAAGCCTAATCCTGTTGACGTTAACTTGGAATGTCGATAAGCATATTAAACCCAGCTAGGTGTAACTCCAAGCTTTGTTAAAACCAGAATTGCTCCTATTTTTAAACAAATATGCTCTATTTTGGTCTACCATTTGGTATACCCTCCTTGACA
>CACBNQ010000061.1 GCA_902540655.1 uncultured Alphaproteobacteria bacterium
TCGATAACCCTCTGTAAATCAAAAGTACGTTTAACTTCCTCATGTTTCCATGTAAATTTATGGGGAATATAAATTCCCGTTCCGCCAATTTTTCTAACAGGTAGAACGTCAGATTTTAACGAATTTCCAACCATTAAAAAGTGCTGCGGTAAAGTATTATTCTTTTTCAAAATTTCCAAATATGTTTGCTCGTCTTTCTCCGAGACGATCTCTGTTGAGCTAAAGTATTTCGAAAGCCCAGATTTTTCTATTTTTCTCTGCTGATCAAGTAAATCTCCTTTTGTTATCATTATAAGCGTATAGTGCTCTGAAAGATCTCGAAGTGTTTCTTCAACTTCAGGTAAAAGCTGAATAGTCTGTGCAAGCATATCTTTTCCAATTTTTAATATTTTATCTATATTCTGAAAATCGGGTTGGTTATTGGAGTATCTTACTGATGCTTCTAATAATGAAAGTATAAATCCTTTTATTCCATAGCCATAAAACTTGATATTTTCCTTTTCAATTTGAAGTATCACTTCTTCAGGATCTTCGATATGGGGATGTAGTTGGATAAACTGCATCTGTGCTCGCTGAAAAAAAACTTCATTTTCCCAAAGAGTATCATCTGCGTCGAAACCTATTATTTGTTTATGCTTCATTACTTACTTTTAATCCACTCGAATTGTAATTCTGGTATTCCATCCGAACCGCGGTCCTTTATTTTTGAACTTAAATCCTCCTCTTTTATAAAACTTATGTGCCGAGTTAATAAATTCATGACCCTTAAGTTGTAAATATTTGTGGTCCGATTTTATTTGGTCAAGAAGTATCTTTCCATGACCTTCGCCTTTTTTGTTAACATACAATGCGGAAATTTGTGAAGAGTCAGGATTATACGAAATATACTCATTAATTGGCTGACTAATTACCCATACTTCTCTCAGTGGAATTGCATTTCTAATCATTTCAGTAAGCTTATGTTTATTAAAAAGACGTGGCACCTCTACAGTTTTTTCAATCAAGTCATTAACTATTAATGCACATGCTGATGCATCATCAATAGTTGCACGCCTTAATGTGTATATTTTATTGGGTATCATTACTCTAGTTTTCTGACAGCAAGTATTTTGGATAGTAATTCAATTGTGTCGTTTTATAATTATAAGTAGAAAATTCTTGCCAAGCCCAATAAATAACGTGATAAGTCATACATGTTCAACAATTTTTTGAAGAGCTGTGCAATAATTTGCTTTCTATTAAAGAAATACATTTTTTGGTTTCTACTAGCTCTCTTCCCAGTATGCCTTATGCCAGCAAATGCTGCGGAGTTTGAATTAAAGGGAATATCAGTTAGCAATCCATACTTAGTAGTTTTTGGAAAAAATGCTAAAGCAGGGGCGGGTTATTTGGTTATTTCAAATAAAAATTCTGATCCTGTAATTCTAAAAAAAGTTACAGCTGATTTTGGAAAAGCTATGCTGCATAAGACTAATGTCGATAATGAAGGCGTCGCTAAAATGAAGCATTTAGAAAGTATAGCAGTTCCAGGTAATGGTTTTTTGAAACTTGAGCCTGGGGGAATCCACATAATGTTTATGAATATTTCGATTAAGTTTGATGAGAGTCGCAAATATCCTGTAACCTTGATTTTTGAAAAGCAGGGATCAATAGATATTGATCTTGAACTTAAAAGTGCAAGAAAAAGTCAAAAAGCGCACAAACACGAACATGGACACGGTCATAGTCATAAGCATGATTAATAAATAGCTATGTTCATTTATTATCAAGAACGAGTTAAATTTTGGAAATAAATCTACTATTTCTATTTACTGTAGTGCCTGCAATTATTTTGTTTGGCATTGCAAAATCCGGACTCGGCGGGTCTATATCCTTGATATCCATTCCTCTGATGACATTTGTGATGCCATTAAATCAGGCTCTGGCAATTCTTTTACCTATATTGATTTTTTCCGATTTCATTTCAGCCTTTAGATTTCGTAAGGAATTTGATCTCAATACACTGAAGTTGATGGTGCCCTTTGCCGCGATCGGAGTAATTATTGGGACATCTACGTTCTCATTTTTTTCTGAGGATTATCTCAAATTTTTCTTAGGTATAATGGGTTTTTTATTCTCATTTCATTATTTTTTCTTAAAAAAAAATGCTGATAAACCAGCAAAAGAAAATTTTCTAAAAGGCGCAATTTGCTCTTCCATTGCTGGGTTTACCTCTTTCTGTGCTCACTCTGGTGGTACTCCGACTAGCATATATTTGCTTCCATTAAGGTTACGAAAAGAGATTTATGTCGGAACCAGGATAATGTTTTTTACGTGCATAAATTTGGTAAAGCTACCTTTTTATATTCATCTATCAATGGTCAATTCTAGTTCTTTAATCCATTCTCTAGCGCTCTTACCTTTATCTGTATTCGGTATATTTATTGGGTATAGGCTTTTAAAAGTGATAAAAGAAAGCATCTTTTATAATGCTATTTATACTTTGATTTTAGTAGCAAGCGCCAAATTAATAATTGATTTCTTTTATGCTCTTTGAATTTAATTAAAAAAAATTAGCACTTGTGGGATTGGTCATAGTGAGCCTAAACCATGGGACTTAATAAATATAGATTTTGCTGAACAATGTTCTTCCCTTAAACTTAAAATTAATTTTAATCAATAGAAGAAAAGAGTGGGATCAAATGGTAGATTTTGTTTCCCTTTTAGGGGTAAAAGGTGGCCCGGCTATTAGACCGGGGTCGAATATGCCTACCTCTACCTTAATTCACACCAACGGAAAAAATTTGTTAGTAGATACAGGTTTAGGGGTCTCACGATCTATATGTGACCAGGACGTTGAACTTCAAGAAATAGACGCTATTTTCATTACGCATATGCATTCAGATCATTACCTAGAGCTTGGACCTTTGATCCACACAGCATGGGTGTCAGGTCGCGTAAAACCTATACCCATCTATGGTCCTAAACGGCTAAAGCATTATTGGAGAGCTTTTCTTGAATCAATGGTTGATGATATTGCGCTTAGAATAGAGGATGAGGGACGAATTGATTTAGAGAAACTACCGATATTTTATAGTTTTGAAGATAGACAGTCTTTATCATTATCCAATATCAATATCCGAGTTATGCGCAATCTACATCCCCCGATACGGGATAGTTTTGCACTTCGTTTTGAGTGGGGACATTGTTCAATTGTGTTGTCCGGCGACACAGCTTACATGCCAGAGATGATTGATTTTGCCGACCATGCCGACCTCCTAATACACGAGGTCATGTTATCGGAAGGAATTGACTTAATAATGACTCGTCTAGGGCATGAAGATCCTAAGCTAAGAAACCATCTCCTACAAAGCCATACGTTAGCTGAGAATGCAGGATTAATAGCCAAGTGCGCCAAAGTAAAATGCTTAGCTTTAAATCATTTTGTTCCTGATGGATTTGCAGAGTTTAATGATGAAGATTGGTTGCAGTCTGTTAGAAGGCATTGGTCTGGAAAGATTATCCTTGGCAGAGATGGAATTAGAATACCTTTATAAAACCTCTCACAATGTCACGCGCTGAACAGGGCTAGTACGACCAAACTTCCTTGATATTTCTAATATTAAATCCAGACACATTTGCAAAATGTTTAGTTGCTATTGATCTTGCCTCATCTGAGGAACACGCTTCTACTATCCATATACTATTCTCATTAACAATTTTTCCATTACAAACCGAATTGAAACTATAATCGATTTCATACTCCGATTTCCAATGGGAGATGTTTTTCTTGCTAAAAGTGCACTCAACTATTGTTTTAAAGGAGAATTCCTCTTGTAAGCGTTTTGTAGACACTAAAACCCAATTTTTTTTTGCCATTGAGTTCAGAGAATTACTAAAGTAGGGTTCCTCTTTGTAAAGGATAAGCTTTTTCGTCTTCAATGGGTTCTTCCAAAAGTTTTGTATTCTTAAAAAAATAGTGTTCTTTAGTAATTTTGCAAAAGCTTTATTTTTTTTTAAGAGAGAAAAAAGTTCTAACTCCATTAAATAAATCCGCAAGTAATATCACACAAAAATGAAAACAACTGAACTTGCCAAAGAATTTCAGGGTAATAACCTTTGAACAAAGGAATACTTGTAGGAGTAATAAATATGCATTACATGTAACGTGAAGGATTATAATTTGTAGATAATATGATGAAAAAGAAGGTTTATATCGCAGGACCTTTATTCAATGATCATGAGAGAGATTTTTTAGAAGCCATAGCACTCTGTCTTGAAAAAGAAGGGCTCAAATGTTTTCTCCCACATCGTGACTTAACGGGTGTAGAAGATTCTGAATTAAAGACAACATCTATGACCCAAGAGACCAAGGACAAAATATTTGTTGCAGATTTAACCGCTCTTAGAGAGTCGGATCTAACAGTTGCATTAATAACGGGTTGGGACATAGACTCTGGGACTTCTGCCGAAATAGGGTATACGTTTGCACAGGGAAAACCGATTATCGGCATTGATGCTTCGGAGAGAAGATTTAGAAATTTATTTGTAGAGGGAATGATTACCGAAAAGGTCCAACATACAGGTGCTATCATTCCGGCAATTAAAAGAGCATTTTCTTAAATAGTTAATTAGATATGTCTTGTAACACCTCCATCAACCCTTATACTTTGCCCGGTTATATAGCTGCTGTCATCTGAAAGTAAGAAAGCTGCCGTTTTTGCCTGCTCCTCTGCTCTAGCGAACCTTTTAAATACAGACATATTAGATAGTTTTTCCGGCAAATTAAGACTGTCTGTAAATCCGGGTAATAAGCAATTCATTCTAATATTTTCCGGCCCATACCGATCAGAGTAAAGTTTGGTATAGGACGAAACTCCCACCCTATAAACGCTTGATGTTGGAAACATTAAACTAGGCTCAAAAACTGAAAATGTTGTTATGTTTACGATTGAGCCACCTCCTTGAGATTGCATAATAGGGGTTATTAACTTGGATAACCGGATTACAGGCAATAGCACCATTTCATTAGCTTTTTTCCAATCATTCTCTGATATTTCAAGAAGATCGCCCTTAGGTGGGCCACCTACATGAATTAAAAGGCCATCTATTCTGCCAAATTTCTC
>CACBNQ010000062.1 GCA_902540655.1 uncultured Alphaproteobacteria bacterium
ATGTGGATTAAATCCTAAAACTGCTATCCTTGGCTTTGAGTGGAAGTACTTTTTTATTTCTGATATTATTAAAGTAATTTTTTTTTCAATTGCCTGTTTCTTTATTTTTGATGATATCTGACTCAAAGGTTCATGTATCGTTAAGGGGATTATTTTTAAATAGCGATTAAGCATCATCATCGTCGCAGTGTCTTTTTCACATTCACAAAGAAACTCAAGGTAGTCTGTGTGGCCAGAAAACTTAAATCCCTTACTTCTAAGAATTGATTTATTTATTGGTCCGGTAACCATAGCGCTAACTTTCTTTTTTAGGCATAGTTCCGTGCCAATTCGTATAGACTCTATTATCGACGTCGCATTTTCAACTTCAAATTCACCTGGAGAGAAATCTCGAGGATAATTCAAACTAAGAATATTTAGCTGATCTTTAAAATTTCCTGCTTCGTCAATATAATTTATTTTTTTCAGTGGCACATCATATCTTTCGGCTAAGGATTTGATTTTATCAAAATCACTGATAGCTACTAGATTGTGCCTTGCTCTAGCTTTTTTATAGCTTTTCAAAAGCACCTCAGGTCCAACTCCGGCAGGATCACCCATGGTCAATATTATAGTATTTTTTGTCACTTTTTAACTACAGTAGTATTTCTTCTTAATTCAAGCATTAATGCGTTGCTTAATCGTTGAGCCTCTTCATCTTTCTTGATATTTTCAAAGCCTGAAGCTCTACTTTGTTTGTCACTTATGAAGCTTTCACAAAGTGTTACCGAGCGTGCTAATCCACTGTTATCTAAAAACTTATAGCTTTCTCCGGGCATGAGTTTTATAAGTATATCTCTTATATTTTTTTCAACCTTAGAAAGTAAAACTGGTCCTCTGATTTCTTTTTCATCTGAACAAGATGCATTAGTGTCGGATGACTCACTTAAAACGGAAAAGGTTACAGATAATTTTGGCGGTTTTACAGTTTGATATGATCTAGTTCTATAGAGCTTTAATAAAATTATTCCTCCATTAACTTTAAAGGGCTTTGAAACTTCATTTCTTTTTAATCCGTCCAATACGTTTCTAAATTGTGGAGATAAGCTACTTTTTTTTATCGGCCCAACTTTACCTTTGTTTGTTTTTGAAGTGGCTGAAGAAAATTTTTCAACAGCCTTGTCGAAATCAGCGCCGTTGTTTAACTCTATTTCTAACCTATTTGCAATGAGATTTGCCTTTTGGGGATCCCACCGCTCGTTGGAAATAAATATTTCAAAGAACTCATACTCTTTTTCTATTTTTTTAGGCGTCGAGGTTAAAGGCATAAGGTCTTTTATTACGAGTTTATTAATTTTGTATCCAAATCTAAAATTCAAGACTTTTTTCCACCTGATATTTTCTTTTACAAAATTATAAAACGTTTCGATGTCAATGCCTTTTGATCTTAATAAAGATGTCAACTTCTTGTTCGTGATTTTATTTGATTTAAGAAAGTCATCAATCTGTAAATTTAATTCTGCATTAGACACCACTATTTTTAATCTATCGGCATAAATTTCCTTGATTTTATTAGTAATTACAATTTTCTCTACCTCTGAACGATCAATACTCGACCCATTTAATAAATTGTTTAGCTTTCTAACCTGGTCAATATCATAGTTGGTAATTATTTGGTTATCTACTTGATATGCTACACTAAAGTCGGACTTGCAAAACGCATAGCCTGGAACCAGCATTAATAATATTATAGAAATACAAATTTTTGTTTTTATATCCCTGACAAAGGCTATCATTTTATAACACACTTAGACATTTTGTTATTGTAATATCTCGATCCAATGTTTCCGAAATTTACTACTAAGTCAATCCTTGAGTCTTTAGGTAAAAGCTCAGTAGTTGTATTTCTCCTAGACAAAGATAAATTAATATCTATACACTCATTTTTGAAGTTGAGCCCGAGGGAAGCATTAATATCTTCGTTGTTTACCATATTTCTCCTCAACCCAACCCTGCCAGACCAATTTTTAGAAAAGCTAGAATTTAAATTAAGTGTTAATTCTTTTAAATCCGTACTAGTTCCCTCCGATGGATCTGAAACTAAATTTGTTAAACTGGTCTTAATTTGATAACGAGGTTTTGAAAGTTTAAATGATGTATTAGATCTTTTTAAAGTAAAATTCTTGCTGTAGACATGTTTGCTTGCAAGCTCTAAATCCTTTCTAAAACTTAAGTTTCCTGATAATAAGATATCAGATTCATAACCGTTCAGGCCCGAAGATGGTAGAAAGTCTTCAGAGTTTTTATTTCTGTATACCTGTCCAAGATTTACATTATACTTATAATTATTTTTGCTCTCATAAAAATATTGTAAACCAGCATTTAACCTAAGCCCATTTTCTTGCCTATCAATACCTGGTATTTTTCTTAATTTAAAAAGAGTCGTGCTATCAAACTCTGTTGTTGAGCTATCTTCATCAATGGAACGCTCTGGAGACGAAGTGTCAGTGGAATAAACTACTTGTGCCACGGGTATCAAAACCTCAGATTTATTATTTCTACCCCTAAAAAAAGGGTATTTGAACTCCAAAGCGCCCAGCGGATAAACTTTTAACAGATATGTTTCAGCATTGATATTATTTTCACTGTAGGCAGCGGTAAGTACATTTCCAGTGCCTCGAACTATAAGTCCATTTTCTGTCTGCCAACTTTTGCTCAGCTCTATATCAGCCGAAAGTCTACTGTAGCCTGTTCCTTCTCTACGTGATATCCCAACCAAAGAGTATTTTTCACTTAGCAAAAGGCCAGATTTTTTAAATTGTTTATATTGTCTGTATCTTAAATCTGGCAATACTAAAGGCTCAACTGTATTACTATCTCTTAGAGAAGTGTGATACAAAGCTGAAGCCTGCAGAGAGCTACGATTTGAAAATTTCTCAAAACTAATCGAGTTTAGAAATCTGTCTCTGTCATCGTATCCATATTTGCCTAAAAAAGAAGTGTCGCTTATTAACGTTGTATCAACGTTTAAAAAGGTTGATTGAGCTAATCTAGCGTTGCCTTTTATTTTTAAAAAGCCTTTGATAGAATTATTTCCACTGGAGGGTAGAAATGCAGACTCTAATATTAAATCCCCCAGATCAAATAACTTTCTATATTGATTTTCAATTAGAAGATTTATTTTCGATGTTTTAATAAGTGAAAACGTAAAATCTGAGGTGTTCCCTATTGTTAGAAACATAGGTTGTCTTACTCCGGTCCCAAGTAAATCAGAACTTAGAAAACTTGGGGCCAAAAGGCCAGAAGCTCGGGTTACACCAGGTTCTGGAGTTTGTAGATATGGAGTATAAATTACTGGAACCCCAAAAACTTCTAGCCAAGTGTTATAAAAGTGAAGTTTCCTAGTTGTACGGTCGTGTACTAGCCTGTCTGACTTTAATACCCAAGAAGGTTGTGGGTTTAAAATACATATCTCACAAGGTGTACCTATAGCCTTTTTGAAAATAGTGGTTTCTCCCTCAATATTCATCTCTTCCGCAGCTACTTGAAATTTTTCTTCTATAAGTGCTTTTACATTTTTTGTAAGTACCGTGCGTGTTTTTTTATCAATTTGAGCAAAACTTCCTATAATTCTAGCTCCCTGATTAGTTTTGATAAAGATGTCAGAGGTAAAAGATATTTTTTCTGAATTTTTGTTGAAGGTTAACGTTTCGGTCTTAATTGTTACGTCGGCAAAAAATATTTTTACATTGCCCTTAGCAGAAAAAATATTGCTAGCTCTATTGAAAACCAACTTTTCAGCTTCAATGGAAAAATCTTGAGCCTGTAATACTCTTACTGGTAGGAGTATAATAGTAACTATTATGAATTTTTTTATAATCCCTAGCCTCATTATTATCCATCTTCAATGTGTAATAGTATTCCTGAAAAAATTAAAATTGCGAAAGTAGATGGCCCAAACGCCACTAATACCAGTGGTACTTCTTCAGTCAATGCAAATGACTCAAAAATCTTTTGGATGGAGAATAATAAAAAGCCAACAAATAAACACATAAAAATTTTAATGCCTCTAGAAAATTTACTCTCATTTCCCAGTAAGAACATAGCCGATATTAATAACATAGCAGTAAAAAATATTGGTCTTGATAATTCTGTTAGAAAGAAAAGTTTGTGCCTTTCTGCAGAGTAGCCTGACATTTCTAATCTTGAAATAAATTGTTTTATTGAATAAATGCTAATGGCTCTTGGGTCTGCAAAGCTATCTGTTATCTGCTCGTTGGTCAAACTCGTAGGAATGTCAAGTTGTTTGATTGGTATCGGTTTTGACTTTATTTCAGGTCTAAGATTATTATCCAAAATTTTTACATTTGTTAATTCCCAAAAGTTCTCTCTTAAAATAGCCTTTGAAGCCTTTATTTTTCTATTTAATTTTTCTTGTCCATAAAATTCAAAAAAAATTAAATCATAAAATACTGTCGCAGTAGAATTCATTGTTGAGGCTTTAATAACCATATCTATACTTTCATTTTTATCTCTCAACCATATATCATTATCGCTTACAGAAAATGAGTTTTTATTAGTAAGGTTAAGTCTCTCCAACAACGTGTCTGAAGCACGCATCGAGGCTGATACCAAAGGCCCGCCAATGAAGGTAACTATTAGTCCAAGCAGAATAGTAATTATCACAGGCGGCAATAAAATTCTAAAGGCTGACTTTCCAGAGGCTTTTAGTATAGGAATCTCATTTGAATTTGATAACCATGAGAAAGTTAGTATCGAACTTAGCATAATAATTAGAGCCATTGCTTCCAAAGTTAGCATGGGTATTCTCAAAAAAATATTTAATATTGCTTTATTTGCATCAAGCCCATTAGAAGAAAAAAAATTCAGTTGATCAGACCCGTCAATTAAAAGAATAAA
>CACBNQ010000063.1 GCA_902540655.1 uncultured Alphaproteobacteria bacterium
TAACCAAAAAATAATTTTGTCCAACCTAATTGAATGGCTTGAAAAAATTGGTTATTCAAGACAGACGAATGTATACTCAATGGGCGAATATGCTCTAAGAGGCGGCATATTGGATGTTTTTGTACCTGAATTAAAATATCCTATCAGACTAGATTTTTTTGGCACCAAATTAGAAAAAATAAGAACCTTTGATCCATCAAGTCAAATGTCAAATGGGTCTATAAAAGATGTGAACATATTCCCCGTATCCGAGATTATCTTAGATGAAGAAGCTATAAATATATTCAGGCAAAATTATAGAAGAGCAATTGGGACGGTCAAAACTGATGATAGGGTTTATAACTCAATCTCAGAAAAAATATTAGTTGAAGGAATAGAGCACTGGTTACCTTTATTTAATCCAAAACTTGTGCCTATATTTTCAGCTTTGAATAGAGCTTCTCTTTCCTATGATATTGATCTGCAGGCAATGATTGAGAATAAATGGGAGCAAATCGTAGAAAGTAGAAGCTTTGACTTGAAAACTGTTTCTAAAAATCCAAATAAACTTTCTTTATTGGAGCCGTCCTCGCATTATTTATCACCGGCAGCATTTTTTAAAGCTATTAGCGATTATGATATTAAGAAAATTGATAAGATTTTTAAGAATAAAATTAAAACAACATATTCTTCTACAAAAGACTTTGCAGTAGAACGAAATAAAGAAGACATTTCTCTTTTTAACGAAGTTGCCAAGTATTTGAGGAAGAGAGTAAAAAGGCACTCAATCATATTATCTGGTCATTCAGAGGGTTCAATAAAAAGACTTATTAATGTCTTGAAAGAACACGACTTAAGTGTTGTAAAAAAAGTAGAAAACATCAACCAGATACATAATGCTCCTAGGCAAATCTATTATGCAGTATCACGCTTAGATGTAGGGTTTTCAACTCCTTTATTCGAGATCATAACTGAAAAATCAATTTTTGGAGGTAACCTGAGAAGTAGCAAAGCAGCACAGCTCCGTAACCTAACTTCTGTTTTTGAGGATTTAAATTCATTAAGTATAGAAGATCTCGTAGTTCATGTAGATTATGGCATTGGAATGTTTATGGGGCTAAAGAGTTTTGAAATAAATGGAGTAAAGAATGACTTTCTTCAAATTGATTATGCAGGCTCTGATAAAATATTTCTACCTGTAGAAAATATAGAACTTATATCATCATTAGGTCTTTCTGATGCAAAGCTAGATAGGCTCGGTTCTGCGAATTGGCAGATGAGAAAAGCAACAGTCAAGAATAAAATCAAGTTGATTGCTGAAAAGTTGATAAAGGTTGCTGCAGAAAGAAAACTTGTAAATACAAAAAAGATTTCTCTGCAAAAAGACCTTTTTCAAGAGTTTTGTGATCGTTTTCCTTATGAGGAAACTCCTGATCAAATACAAGCAGTGAATGATGTTATCAAAGATTTGGCTGCTGGCAACCCTATGGACAGGCTGATTTGTGGCGATGTCGGGTTTGGAAAAACGGAGGTTGCAATAAGAGCGGCTTTTATAATGGTAACGGAGAATAGACAAGTAGTCTTAGCAGCGCCTACAACGCTTCTAGCAAAACAGCATACCGAAATTTTTAAAAAACGCTTTGATGGTTACCCCATCAAAATAAAAATGCTTTCTCGATTAACTAAGTCAGCAGAGATAGATCAAATAAAAGACGATCTCTCAATTGGCGATGTTAATATACTCATTGGAACACATAGTGTTATCAATAGGAATCTAAAGTTTAATGATCTTAGTTTGGTAATTGTAGATGAGGAGCAAAGCTTTGGAGTGGATCAAAAGGAGCAGCTAAAATCAATATTCCCCAACGTTCATGTATTAACTTTATCGGCTACTCCTATACCGAGGACCTTACAAATGGCTTTTTCAGGAATTAGAGATCTCTCATTGATTAATACACCTCCAAAAAATAGAATGCCTATTGAAACTAATGTTATTGAGTTTGATCAGGGTACCATAAGAACTGCTATAATTCGCGAGCTCAAGCGAGATGGGCAAGTATTTTTTGTTGTTCCAAGAGTAAAAGATATTCGTGCAATAGAGGAATTTCTTAATGACTTTTTGCCTGAGGTTAAATATATGGTTGCTACTGGCAAAACCAACAATAAAGAATTAGAAAAAACTATTTCAGCTTTTTACTATGGAGAGTTTGACCTTCTTGTTTCGACTAATATTGTTGGGAGTGGTCTTGATGTGCCAAGAGCGAATACCATTATTATATATAGAGCAGAGTTATTCGGTTTGAGCCAATTGTATCAAATAAGAGGGAGAGTGGGTCGTTCTAATAAGAGAGCCTTTGCATTTTTGATTACTAAAGAAAACGAGTTGCTAACAGAAACTGCTAGGAAACGGCTAGATTTAATTAAAGAGTTAAATTCACTAGTATCTGGTTTCACCTTATCTTCTCAAGACCTTGAAATGAGGGGGTCTGGAAATATTTTAGGGGAGGAACAAACTGGCCAAGTTAATGAGGTTGGGGTTTCTTTGTATCAGGAAATGTTACAGAAAACTATTGATGCTTTAAAGTTAAATAAGAATGATGGTGACTATTCTAATCTTGAAGAAAATTGGTCTCCTGTAATAAGAATTCCTGTCACAGCAAGGATCCCTGAGAACTATATAAAGGACTCAGCTTTAAGATTAAGTTTTTACCGCAGACTCTCAAATTTTGAAAGCCAAGTGCAATTGGAATCTTTACTTGCAGAATTAATAGATCGATTTGGAAAAATACCTAAAGATGTTATCAACTTAGCAAACATTCTAAAAATAAAAGAAAAGTGTAAGTCGCTCGAAATAGAGTCTTTAGAAGTTGGAACTAAAGGTATAACTTTTAAATTCAGAGAAGGAAAAGTTGAAAATATCTCTGGTTTATTAGCTTTTATAGAATCAGACAAGAACAACATAAAGCCTTCTAATGAAAAATTATTTATTAAAACGAAAAAAGGAAACTCTTTAAAATTGTCCTATAACATATTGAAAAATATAGAAAATTTCCTCAAAAAAGAAGCGCCTTCAAAAGAAGGCGCTAGTTATTGAGGCAGGTTTCATACAGGCAAGAAACCTATCGAGCAGTAATAATTAGTCTACTAAAAAGACAAAAAAAATCCAACTTTTTTTTTACTTTTTCTCTGGCATCACTAGTCCTGCTGAAATTATAAGTTTAGCCGCATCTTCAACTGACATGTCCAAAATAATTAGGTCATCTTTGGGTACAAATAACATAAAGCCAGATGTTGGGTTTGGCGTGGTTGGTAAAAAAACTGTAACAAGAGAGCCTTTATTAATTTTTTGCCTAATTTCACCAAGTGTTTCCGTTGAGATAAAGGCTACCGCCCATACGTCTTTTCTAGGGTATTCAACAAGGCATGGCTGCTTAAAATTTGTACCATCTGGCTTGAAAACAGCCTGGATTATTTGTTTAATCGAGTTGTAGATCGTGTTCACTATTGGCGTTCGTGAAAGAATTTTTTCACTTAAATAAATGGTCTGTCTTCCTAAAAATCCTGATGCCAGAGATCCAATGAGAGTAGTTGCAATTAAGAATAAAAATACACCTAGCCCAGGAATATAGATTTCAAACAGGTCTAAGGGATTATACTTGGGTGGAATAATAGGAATGATGACTTTGTCAATAAAGGTTACAACACTCCAAACCAAATAGACTGTGAGAACTATAGGTATTAGAACAACTAGTCCAGTTAAAAAATCCCGTCGTAATTTTTGAAAAAGTTTTCCCATATTAAAGCTCTCCTTTCTTTATTTATAAATAATTCAGAGCTTTAGCAACTTTAGCACCCAGCATTGCATTATTTTTTATAAGTTCAATATTTGAAATAAGCGTTTTTCCATTTGTCTTCTCAACCAAATACTTCAATAGACCCGGAGTTAGTTCTTTGCCAGTTATGTTGGCTTTTTTTAGTTCCATGACTCCATTTAATATTAATGGTTCTAAGTATATTTGGTCCAGAGAATACTTTTTGGGTATTGGGTTGCAAAGCAATAATCCATTAGAGCAATTTAAACTCCTCGAAATTGAGTAAATTTTTGCAATTGCTTCTGGGCTTTCTATTCGGTGAGTAGATTGCAATTTGGTGTCTCCATACCAAAAAGCAGGTAAATTATTTTGTCTATATGAAAACGCAGGGATTGATAGTGTTTCTAGTAACTCATAAGTTTTTGAGATGTCTAGGATTGTTTTTGGGCCTGCGCACACTGTTATTATTTCAGATTCTTTGATGGCTTGGAGGTCTGAAGATACATCCATGCTTTCAGAGACGTCCCTATGAACTCCTCCAATCCCACCCGTTACGAATACGGAGATTGAGGCTAGATTGCATATTTTAAGCGAGCCTGAAACAGTAGTTCCACCAGGCTTTTTTGAAAAAATTGTGCTACCTAGATTAATGCTTGATACTTTCTCTGCATTTCGAAACTTGGCAAAAGCGTCCAGAATTTCAGGGTCGAGACCAATCTGAATTTTGCCATCAAGTATAGCCAGAGTCGCTGGCTGAACACCCTCATTTCTTATTATTTCTTCAATATCTTTTGCCATTTCTAGTGATTGGGGATAAGGCATTCCATGGGAAATTATAGAACTCTCTAACGCAACTAGAGGTATTTTTTTATCAATCGCATTTAACAC
>CACBNQ010000064.1 GCA_902540655.1 uncultured Alphaproteobacteria bacterium
TGAGGTGCTTACCGTCACTAGAGAAAATACCGAGGATATCGGGGTTGGTAACAGGTCATCTAACCAAGACGAAGGGTTGATGCTGACTGGAGATGAAAACATAGTAGATATTGATTTTTCAGTAGTATGGAATATTGCTGATCCAGCGAAATTTCTATTCAACTTGGCTCAACCACGCGAAACTATTCAAGCTGTTTCTGAATCGGCTATGCGAGAAGTAATTGCAAAATCAGAGCTTGCTCCCATTTTGAACAGAGATAGGGCTGTAATCAGTGCCGAGGTTAGAACTTTGATCCAAACGACTTTGGACAGTTACGATAGTGGAGTAAATATCGTACGTTTGAACTTTGATAAAGCTGATCCACCTGGCGAAGTTATTGACGCTTTCAGAGACGTACAAGCTGCAGAGCAAGAGAAGGATACACTTGAGAAACAAGCAGATGCTTACGCTAATCAGGCATTAGCGAAAGCTCGTGGGGAGGCGGCTCAATTAATTCAGGAGGCAGAAGGATATAAGGCCAGGGTAGTAAATGAAAGTGAAGGTGAAGCCGCTAGATTTGTCTCCGTTTATGAAGAGTATGTCAAGGCTAAAGATGTAACCAGAAAAAGGTTATATTTGGAGAGAATGGAGTCAATCATGCGTGATGTTGATAAAGTTATTCTAGATCAAAATGTCGGAGGGGAACAAGGGGTGGTCCCGTATCTTCCACTTAATCAACTAAGAGCAGGAGGAAATAATTGATGGTTTTACGGATTATATCAATAGTAGTAGCGCTAATAGCATTCGTTGCATACTCCTCACTCTTTGTAGTTGACGAAAGGCAAAAAGCACTTGTATTGCAATTTGGACAAGTTGCTGATGTGAAAGAAGAACCTGGTTTAGCATTTAAACTACCATTCATACAACAAGTTGTAAGATACGATGATAGGATACTGTCGCTCGACACCATGCCGCTCGAAGTAACACCGCTTGATGACAGAAGATTGGTGGTAGATGCTTTTGCAAGATACAGAATCATCAACGTTGTCCAGTTCAGGCAAGCAGTGGGAACTGGCGGTATTGTTACGGCTGAAAGTCGTCTTGAACGTATTCTAAATGCCGCACTAAGAGAAGTGCTTGGGTCTGTGACTTCCAATGCAGTTCTATCAACAGACAGAATTGAGCTAATGACAAGAATAACAGAAAGCGCAAAGATAGAATCGAAAGGTTTAGGTGTAGAAATAGTTGACGTTAGGATTAAACGAGCTGATCTTCCCACACAGAACTTAGCAGCCACTTTTAGAAGAATGCAGGCTGAGAGAGAAAGAATGGCAGCAGACGAGAGAGCGAGAGGTCAAGAGGCTGCTCAAATAGTCAGAGCGGAAGCTGATAGAAAAGCTGTTGAGACGGTATCTGAAGCAAAGAAAGAAGCTGAAATAATAAGGGGTACTGCTGATGCCCTAACGACCAAGATTTTTGCAGATGCGTTTGGTAGAGATCCAGAGTTTTATGCTTTTACCAGATCGTTGATAGCATACGAACAATCAATGACAGGATCAAACACCACAATGGTAATAAGTCCTAACTCTGAATTCTTTGATTATATAAAGGAAAGTGAAAAAGAGTGATAGAAAAGGTGCTATTCGCTTTAGGATCCGTAATAGCATTTGAAGGGTTTTTTTTAGCGATTATACCAGAAAGGCTAAAAAAAACTTTGAGTCAAATTTCGATCATTCCTAATAAACAGCTTTCTCGCATTGGTTTAGTAATGATGGCTATTGGGATAATAATTATAGGTGTAACAGATATTTAGGATGGAACTTACATGAACGTCTTGAGAAAAAATACTGCAGAGAAATTTTGTTCTTATGCTTTTTTACAAGTTTGTACTTTCTTATTTTTTATCTTTGTCAGTGGTATATCCCACGGAAAGGGTATGCCTGGTAGTTTTAGTGATCTCGTGGAGAAATTGAGTCCTTCTGTGGTTAATATTACCACCAGCTCCACCGTGCCTAACAGGCAGGAGCTCAACCCGCAACTACCACCTGGTTCGCCATTCGAAGATTTATTTAGAGACTTTATGGATAGAGGACAAAACGGTGCTCCTAGAAGACAGCGAAGGGGCACAGCGCTGGGCTCTGGTTTTATCATTTCAGCTGACGGATATGTTGTAACAAATAACCACGTTATAGAAAACGCTGATCAGATAGAGATTGAATTTTTTGATGGCCGGTTAATGGAAGCAACAGTTGTTGGAACTGACCCTAAGACAGATATAGCACTTTTAAAAGTTAAGGCGAAAGATAAGCTTAAGTTTGTTAGGTTTGGAGATAGCAACAAGGCTAAAGTAGGTGACTGGGTTTTAGCTATAGGTAATCCCTTAGGTCAAGGGTTCTCAGTTTCTGCAGGTATTATTTCTGCGAGGGGCAGGGCTTTAAGTGGATCTTATGATGATTTCATACAGACCGATGCTGCGATAAATAGAGGAAACTCAGGAGGACCACTTTTTAACATGGATGGTGAAGTCATTGGTGTTAACACAGCGATTCTTTCTCCGAATGGTGGGTCTATAGGTATAGGTTTCTCGATGTCATCGGCTGTAGTCGAGAAAGTAATAGACCAGCTCACGACTTTTGGTGAGACAAGAAGAGGTTGGTTAGGGGTAAGAATACAAGATGTTACTGAAGATGTTGCGGAAGCTCTTGGTATTGAAAAAACTGATGGTGCCTTAGTTACTGATGTCCCTGATGGACCTGCTAAAACTGGGGGTATAAAATCAGGAGATGTTATTATTGAATTTGATGGTAAGACAATAAAGGACACCAGAGAGCTCGTTAGGATAGTTGGGGACAGTCCTGTAGGTAAGCAGGTGTCAGTGAAGGTACTGAGGGATGGAAAGAAAGTTTCCTTGTCTGTCAAGCTAGGTCGATTAGAGGATAACATTGCGTCAAGCCAACCATCGAGACAAAAGACAAAAAAAGTCGAGTTTGCAGGGCTGACCTTGTCTAATTTAGAAAGAGAAGTAGCCGAAAAGTTTGGTATTGATCAAAATATACAGGGTGTTGTTATAGTAGATGTAAAGGCAGGGTCTGTTGGCGAGGAGAAAGGGTTGAAAAAGGGAGACGTGATTATCCAAATAAACAGGATAAAGATCTCTTCCACAGATGAACTTTACAAACTTAACGAAGAGGCAAAAAAGGCAAACAAAACATCCATACTTATGTTGATACTAAGAAACGGAATGAGAAGATTTATTGGTCTGCCAACTCAATAATGTCGGTTTATTTTATATTTGGAATAAGTTCGAGAAGTCTTGAGATGTCTCTTATATCGTCAGCAATTAGGTGAGAGACTTCGTTTTCCCTTTGTAGCTGTCCACGTACTAATAAAAACGAAGAGAATACAACTTGATCCCTAAACTTTTTGTAAACACTATTCCAACAAATTATATTTGAGGTTCCTGTTTCATCTTCTAATGTTAGAAACACTGTCCCTTTAGCTGTTGAGGGCATCTGTTTAACAATTACAAACCCTGCAACTGCTGCAAAAGAGTTATTCTCTAAAGTACATAATTCAGCACAAGTCAAGATTACATCTTTTTTTTGAGCATTTTTCATGAGAACAAAAATAGAACATTTTTTTTGTTATTAATAGATTAAATTTAAGATTGTATAATTAAAAAAATAATATTAAGTTCCTTCCCAATGGTTAAAATTACTTATATAGAGTTCAATGGGACCGAACACGTTGTCGATGTAGAAGATGGGCTAACAGTGATGGAGGGTGCTCGCGACAACGATATTCCAGGCATTGAAGCTGATTGTGGAGGAGCGTGTGCTTGTTCCACTTGCCATGTTTATGTTGATAACGATTGGGTTGATAAACTTCCCCAAAAAGAAGATATGGAAAGTGACATGCTAGAATTTGCCTTTTCCCCCGATCATAAAACCTCTAGGCTAACATGCCAAATTACAGTTACCGATGATTTGGAAGGCTTAATTGTAAGGATGCCCGAAAAACAAATTTAATTTAATAGGTGCCAATATCCGATCTGTAAAAAATGTTTTCATTTTCTATCTTAGTTAGTGCTTTATACACTATTGTTCTAGCGTCTTTAAGATTTTTGCTTCTGACTGTAAAACTAAAAATTCGTCCCCCAGTATTGCATAAAAAGTTATTTTTAAAATAAGTACCAGCGTGGAATATCTTTAACTCTTTATTATATTTTACATCAACTATGTCGTTGAGTTCGCAATCACTTTTTGGATTTTTTGGATATCCTTTTTCTGCAACAATAACTGTTATAGCACTGTCAGATGCCTCATTAATAGATAAACTAGACAATTTATTTTTTGCTCCACTAAAATATATATCGAATATCTGAGCACCTAATCGAACACACAGAGCTTGGCATTCGGGATCTCCAAAACGAACATTATATTCAATGAGTTTTGGCTCTTCATTGTTCAAAATTAGTCCTGCATAGAGTATTCCAGTAAACTCACTACCAATTTCTTTCATATACTCAACCGTTGGCTTAATAATTTTATTCACAAT
>CACBNQ010000065.1 GCA_902540655.1 uncultured Alphaproteobacteria bacterium
CTTCCATCCCTGGAGTTTTTGCCGCTGGAGATTTAGTGGATAATGTCTATAGGCAAGCAGTAACGTCCGCTGCAATGGGATGCATGGCCGCTTTAGATGCAGAGAAATATCTAAGCGAGATCAATAATGGAAATTGAAAAAAATATACAAGTATCCGTAGTAATGGGAAGTCAATCAGATTGGGAAATCATGCAAGTGGCATGCGATTTATTGGAAAAGCTTGATGTTTCTTATGAAAAAAAAATTGTATCTGCACACAGAACTCCCGACAGGTTGTACGAGTACGCTAATTCGCTAAGGAAGCGAAAAATAAAAGTTGTGATCGCTGGCGCAGGAGGTGCAGCACATTTACCGGGAATGATTGCCTCAAAAACTGATATCCCAGTAATTGGAGTGCCTATAAACGCTACCGATTTAAGAGGAATTGACAGTCTTTATTCAATAGTACAAATGCCGAGAGGTTACCCTGTTGCTACTATGGCAATTGGTTCACCAGGAGCTTTTAATGCCGCTATCTTTGCTATACAGGTTTTAGCAGTAACAGATAAGGTCATTGGTCAGAAAATTCAAGATTGGCGCGCTGATACAACAAACCGAGTAAAAAATGAGCCCGAGTAAGACTATCGGAATTCTTGGTGGAGGGCAATTAGCAAAAATGCTTGCTACTGCTGCAGCCGACTTAGCTTTTAATGTAAATATATATTGCCCTGATAGAGACTGTCCCGCGGCACAAGTGGCTAACGAAATAGTGTTTGGTAACTATGATGACAATGAGAGCCTAGTCGCTTTTGCAAAAAATGTAGACGTTCTTACCTATGAATTTGAAAACATAGACATAAAAGCATTGGAGAAATTAGACCTCGTTGTGAAAATAAGGCCTTCTGTAAAAGCCCTTAAGATCTCTCAGGACCGCTTAACTGAAAAAAGTTACCTTAATTCGTTAGGTATAAAAACTACGCAATTTTATAGAATTAATGAAGTTTCTGAAATTGAAAAGCTATTTACTAAACTAAAGAAACCAATTCTTATCAAGACACGTAGACTAGGTTACGACGGGAAGGGACAAATATTAGTCAAAACACTAGATGATATTTACAATCATTTTCTCGGCAAAAAACTTTCTCCATCTATAGCTGAGGAAGTTATTAGTTTTGATAGAGAATTATCCGTAATAATAGTCCGGGATAAAGAGGGAAATATTAAAACTTTTGAACCAGGAGAAAATGTACATGAAAGTGGGATTTTGGTAACTACAACTTTACCCTCGTCAATAAGTGAAGTGCTTAAAAATAACGCCGTCAACATTGCAAGAAAAATAGTGGCCAATCTAGACTATATCGGAGTTATGGGAGTAGAATTTTTTTTAAAAGAAAATGAACTTTATGTTAACGAAATTGCTCCAAGAGTACACAATTCTGGGCATTGGACAATGGACGGTAGCCACTCTAGCCAGTTCCAGCAACACATCAGAGCAATTATGGACTTGCCTCTGCTATCAACCGAGAGGCATTCCGACATTATAATGTATAACTTAATTGGAAAAGTGACTAGTAATCTAGCAAACAATCATTTAGCAAAAGTCTATGTTTATGGAAAGAAAGATTCTCGTCCTGGAAGAAAAATGGGTCATATTAATTTAATAAAAAAAAAGGGGGGTTAACCCCCCTTTAATTATAAATCAATTTGGACACTTCAAGACTTACATCATGCCGCCCATGCCGCCCATGCCGCCCATGCCGCCCATGTCGGGCATAGCTGGGGCCGCTGACTTAGGCTCTGGTTTATCGGCAACCATTGCCTCAGTTGTTATAAGCAATCCGGCTACTGATGAAGCGTCTTCGAGCGCGGTACGCACTACCTTTGCAGGATCAATTACTCCAAATCTGAACATGTCACCATACTCTTCAGTTTGCGCATTGAAGCCATGTGTCACATCAGAAGACTCTCGAATCTTTCCAGCAACGACTGAACCATCCACTCCTGCATTTTCAGCAATTTGTCGTAACGGAGCTTCTAAGGCTCTAGCTACTATCTTTACACCAGCTTCCTGATCTGGATTCTCGGTCTTGACCTTATCGAGCTTCTTTGCAGCTTGAACTAAAGCGGTACCTCCACCGACAATTACGCCTTCTTGCACAGCAGCTCTGGTTGCGTTGAGAGCGTCATCTACCCTATCTTTTCTCTCTTTCACTTCAACCTCGGTAGCACCTCCTACTCTTATAACTGCCACTCCACCTGCAAGCTTTGCAAGTCTCTCTTGCAGCTTTTCTTTGTCATAATCAGATGTCGTTTCCTCTATCTGGGCTTTAATTTGAGCGACTCTTGCTTCTATCTCAGACTTATCGCCAGCGCCATCCACTATAGTAGTATCGTCCTTGTTGATTGAAATTTTTTTGGCTGTACCAAGCATATCCATGGTTACATTCTCCAACTTCATCCCTAGATCTTCTGAAATCAACTGGCCGCCTGTTAGTATTGCGATGTCTTGAAGCATAGCTTTTCTTCTGTCACCAAAACCAGGGGCCTTCACGGCTGCGATTTTTAAACCGCCTCTAAGCTTATTTACAACCAGCGTTGCTAAAGCTTCGCCCTCTACATCCTCAGCTATAATGAGCAAGGGCTTTCCTGACTGAATTACTGTCTCGAGAAGCGGAACCATTGGTTGGAGGGAAGACAACTTTTTCTCGTGCAGTAAAACCAAGCAATCTTCTAACTCGGTGATCATCTTATCAGCATTTGTTATAAAGTATGGTGAGAGGTAGCCTCTGTCAAACTGCATTCCTTCAACTACGTCTGTCTCGGTTTCAAGACCCTTGTTCTCTTCTACAGTTATAACGCCTTCGTTTCCGACCTTTTGCATGGCATCTGCGATTTGCTTTCCGATTTCTGCTTCACCGTTAGCTGAAATAGTACCAACTTGAGCTACCTCGGCCGAGTCTTTTACTGGTCTTGACATGCCTTTAATTTCTTCCACTACTTTGGTCACGGCTGCATCAATACCCCTTTTTAAATCCATAGGATTCATACCCGCGGCAACCGATTTTAAACCTTCTCTGACAATCGCTTGAGATAATATCGTTGCAGTCGTTGTCCCATCACCGGCAGTATCGTTGGTTTTCGAAGCTACCTCTTTCACCATCTGAGCTCCCATGTTCTCAAACTTATCCTCAAGTTCAATTTCCTTAGCGACAGTGACACCATCCTTTGTAATTCTTGGTGCTCCAAAGGACTTGTCTATTACAACATTTCTTCCTTTTGGTCCAAGTGTCACTTTTACTGCGTTAGCTAATATGTCTACACCTTTTAACATTCTTGTGCGTGCATCTATTTCAAATTTTACTTCTTTTGCTGCCATTTTTTTGGCTCCTCAATTAGTGTTGTTAAAAATTCTTAGGAAATTATACCCAATATATCACTTTCTTTCATGATGAGTAATTCCTCACCATCGATTTTTACTTCAGTTCCAGACCATTTCCCAAACAAGATCTTGTCGCCTGATTTTAATTCCATCGGAATTAACTTACCGGAATCATCTCTTGCACCAGTCCCAACTGAAACAACTTCGCCTTCTGCTGGTTTCTCTTGTGCTGAGTCAGGAATTATCAGTCCACCAGATGTTTTATCTTCACTATCAACTCTACGAACCACAACACGGTCG
>CACBNQ010000066.1 GCA_902540655.1 uncultured Alphaproteobacteria bacterium
TACACGGTATAGCAGGAATTTGGGGAACTCTCGCTGTTGTTCTTTCTAATTCAGATGCTTCGTTTGGCACCCAATTACTTGGTACAGCATCTATCTGCGTATTCACTTTTATCGTTTCTTATATCGCTTGGATGATCTTGGATATGCTGATGGGCGCAAAAGTAAGTGAAGAAAGTGAAGTAGAGGGACTCGATAAGACTGAGCTGGGAATCGAAGCTTATCCAGATTTTTCTAAGTAATCATAAGAAATAGTTTCTCCTCCTAAACCCACTCGTTTTTAACGAGTGGGTTTTTTTTGATATTATTTGATTTTTGGTCAAAAAGATGGTTTGATTCATAGATATAAATATAACTTTAAGGGTACATTATGACACAAAAACCGATGACAAAGGCACAGCTTGTATCGGCGTTAGCAGACGCGACAGGTTCCGATAAGGCATCTTCAAACAGAATGTTAGATGCATTATCAGGTATTATTACCAAAGAAGTAGCCGCAGGAGGTGCAGTAACAGTTCCAAGTGTTGGAAAGTTTTTTTGTAGAGCCAGACCTGAGAGAATGGTTAGAAATCCTGCTACAGGCGAGCAAATGAAAAAACCGGCTGATAGGGTGGTTAAAGTCACTATTGCAAAAGCTCTGAAAGACGTAATTAACTCTTAAGAAAAATCTGTCCGCAATTGATTTAGATGGAGTTAAAACATATCTTGCTTGGGGTAGGCTTCGCTCTAATTTGGGCTAGTGCCTTCCCCTCTGCAAAGATGGCCGTTCAATTCTGCCCCCCATTTCTTTTTCTTTTTCTAAGGTTCTTATCAGCTGGTTTATTCTCAATTATGCTGGGTGCTTACCTTGGTCAGAGCCTTAAATTTGATCGCAATTCTCTTCTATGGATCACAACTTTCGGTTTAATTCAAAACGGCCTATACCTGGGCCTTATATTTTTAGCTTTAACAAAAATAGATGCTAACGTTTCTGTAATAATTGCAAGCATACTACCACTCACAGTAGCTTTTTTTTCATGGATATTTTTCAAAGCTAAAATGAGTTTTTTAGGGTTATTTGGGTTAGTTGTTGGCCTAGCTGGCGTACTTTTGATAATGTTACAGAGAGTTGAAAAAGAAATTGAGCTATTGGGAATTACACTCTGCCTACTTGGATTACTCGCGACCACTTTTTCGACACTAATTATTACAAAAATAAAAATTAACAAGAATAATATACTAATTATAGTTGGTCTGCAAATGCTTGCTGGTAGTCTTTTCCTTCTTCCTTTAAGCTATTTTTTTGAAATTTGGAACATCTCGTTTAACGTAACGTTTCTATTTACTTTTATATATATAGCTGCCTTTCCAGGCATAATAGGTCCTGTAATTTGGTTCTATCTACAAAAAGAAATTGGGGCTGTGAAGTATTCTTCTTTCCACTTTTTAGTTCCGTTCTTTGGGATTGGAATTTCTTATTTTCTTTTAGGTGAAACACTCACGCTTAACGATATGATTGGGGTGATGGTTATAATTTTCGGGCTTTATCTATTAAATAGAGATAAAAAAGTGTTTAAAAATCAAGATTTTTAACACTCAAGGCATGCTCTTGAATAAAGTTTTTTCTTGGTTCTACCACTTCGCCCATTAAACACGTAAACAAATCATCAGCTTCTGTGGTTCTATCCCTGTCAACCTTTACTCGTAACAAAGTTCTTGCCTCTGGATCAAGTGTTGTCTCCCAAAGCTGGTCAGCATTCATTTCTCCTAGTCCTTTATAACGCTGAAGAGATATACCCTTTTCCCCCATTCTTATTATCTCACTTATAAGGCTGGTTGGACCATCTAGCTCAACAGTTGCTTCTTTTTTAACCAACACCGGTATTCCAGAAAAAATGTCCTTGAACTTGCTACTGAAATTTTCCAAACCCTCTATTAAAGAACTTTGAATTTTCGTAACATCAACTTCTACAATCTCCTCAACACCTCTTACTGTTCGAAAGAAGCCTAATTTATTACCGCCTTCAAATTTACTACTCCAACCTCTTTCATATTCTTTTGAAATATTGTCTAATCTTTGACAGATAATTCTTTGACTATCAACGTCTTCGCCTAGGCTTTTAATCTTATTGATAACTCCGGTGAGTGTTGCCTGCTCTAAAATTCGTTTTATGTTATCGTCTCCAGCCTTTTCTAATAATTTAATACATTTACTAGCATCCATTACTACTTCAGAAAGATCTCTTCCGGATAGCACATAGTCATCAGTAATTTTAAGAAAAGTATCTTGAACCCCGGCATCCATTAAATAATCCTCTAAGCCCTTATCGTCTTTTATGTAAACCTCTGACTTCCCTTTTGCTACTTTATATAGTGGTGGCTCAGCAATAAAAATATGTCCTTTTTCGATTAACTCTGGCATCTTTCGGAAAAAGAAAGTTAATAACAGGGTTCGTATATGAGCACCGTCCACATCAGCATCTGTCATTATAATAATTTTATGGTACCTTAATTTTTCAATGTCAAAATCATCGTTGCCTATACCAGTGCCTAAAGCCGTTATCAAAGTTCCTATTTCTTGACTGGATAGCATTTTATCTGGCCTTGCCCTCTCTACATTCAGTATTTTTCCTCTGAGAGGAAGCACGGCTTGATTCTTTCGAGATCTGCCTTGCTTTGCACTACCTCCAGCGCTATCTCCCTCAACTATAAAAATTTCACGTTTCGTCGGATCTTTTTCCTGACAGTCGGCAAGTTTTCCTGGTAAATTGGCAACATCTATGGAATTTTTTTTCCTAGTTAGTTCTCTGGCCTTTCTTGCGGCTTCTCTAGCAATGGCTGCCTCTATTACTTTACCCACCACAATTTTAGCGTCACTTGGATTTTCTTCAAACCATTCAGATAATTTTTCATTAACAAAACTTTCCACCACAGGCCTTACCTCAGACGACACCAACTTATCCTTTGTTTGACTCGAAAATTTTGGGTCTGGAACTTTAACAGATAAAACGCAGGTTAGACCCTCTCTTGCATCATCACCTGTAACGCTAACCTTGTCTTTATTTTTTGACCCTAACGACCCTACGAACATATTAACGGTTCTTGTTAACGCACCTCTAAATCCAGCTAAGTGGGTTCCTCCATCACCCTGAGGAATGTTGTTTGTAAATGGCAGGACCAATTCGTTGTATGCATTATTCCACCAAAGTGCTACTTCAAGGGAGATTCCATCTTTTTCGCCATAAATAAATATAGGTTCATTGATTAGCGATACTTTTGATCTATCCAAATACTTTACAAACTCTTTAACACCACCTTCATATGAAAGAACTACCCTCTTTTCCTTCTCCTCTCTAAGGTCAACTAATTCTATTGTTACTCCAGAATTCAAAAAAGCTAACTCTCTCAAACGTTGCTCTAACGTTTTGAAATCATATTGTATGTTTGAGAATGTTTCTTCTGACGCCCAAAACCTCACTTCTGTTCCTTTTTTGTCTCCCGCTGGTCCTATCTTTTTTAAAGGACTTATTGTTTCCCCATT
>CACBNQ010000067.1 GCA_902540655.1 uncultured Alphaproteobacteria bacterium
AAAGCAGATCTGGATAACGGATAAAGAAAATAACTTATAATTTGGTCATGAATTTTCACAAAGACGACTTAGGAAGACAGTCATGTTGCGAATAAATACTAATTATGCGGCGTCCTACGCATCAGTGGCTGTGTCCAGTTCCTCAAAGGCGCTTGATGGAGCCATGGAGAAATTATCATCGGGTCTTCGCATTAATTTCGCCAAGGATGACGCCGCTGGCCAAGCAATCGCAACCCGGCTGAACGCTGAAATAATGGGTTTAAATAGGGCAACCAAGAACGCAGCCGATCTGCGAAATGGAGTAGCCGTTGGTGACTCAGCTTTGAAAGAGGTAGCGGGTCTTCTTTTACGGAGTAGAGAACTGTCGGTAGCAGCAGCAACAGCCACTTTTTCTGCCTCTGATAGGGTATCGATGAATGCTGAATTTTACCAAATGGTGGAGCAAATAACGGTTATAGGCGAAACGACAAAAGTAGCAGGTATTAAACTATTTGAGGATAAGTTTGTATCATTCCAAATTGGAGCAAATAGCGGTGATACCTTTACTATTGAATCGCGCAGTTTTTCTACCGCAGGTTTGTCGCAATCTGGATTTTTAATGGGTGACATTTTGACTATCGCTTCGGCGCAACAAAATATTTTGAGCATGGATGCGGCGCTAGCTACCGTTAATACGTTCCGATCTAATCTAGCGTCGACGGCAAATAGGATGGAGCATGTTATGTCTAATCTTGACCAAATCAGACTAAATCTTAATACCTCACGGGGCCGTATAATTGATACGGATTATGCCAAAGAGACAACAGAGTTAGCAAAAAACCAGATATTGCAACAAGTAGGGATCGCTATGATTGCCCAGGCTAATACGAGTAAGGCGTCACTTCGAGTGCTGTTGGGTAATTAAAGAATATTTATTTTACTATTTGTTTTTTTAATATTTGTGAAGAACAGGATGGGCTTTAATTCAATTTAAAGTTTCTTTAACCCACATCCTTTTATTAATACTACACGGATTACTTCAGTGCGCTCTACCTATCTTAAAAAATTTTTTATAAAAATAAAAATCATCCTAAAAAACTAATTAAATGCGTCGTTTGTATAAACGGTTTAGGTTTATTTATATTGGGAGATATAGCACATGCTAAGTATCAATAGTAACTATGCGTCTGCATTTGCATCTAATGCAGCAAACACAGCTTCGAAGGGGCTTGACAGCGCCATGGAGAAGCTATCCACCGGTTCACGTATCAATTATGCAAAAGATGATGCAGCGGGACAGGCCATATCAACACGGCTTTCAGCAGAGATTCAAGGGTTAGCTATGGCTTCACGCAATGCTGCTGATGCACAATCGTTAATCGATACAGCGGAAGGTGGCATGCAGGAAACCCACAATGTTCTTCTTCGAATGAGAGAACTTGCGGTGCAATCGGCAAACGGTACCTTAACGGATTCCGATAGACAGCACACCGATGCTGAATTCAAGCAACTCCAGAATGAAATGAATAGAATTGCTGCTAACACCAAGTGGGCTGGTCAGACACTATATGGGTTTGGATTCTCCTTTCAAGTAGGAGAGGGTGCTAACCAAACAATAGATATATTCATAGAAGATATTCACACCGATAAACCTCGCGATTACATGTCAACTCCCACTTCCTCCTATGATGGGGTTCTATATGATCATAGTAATGGAAATAATATCGACTTGCTTAACTCATCCAATGCCCAGTCGGCAATTGAAGCTGTAGATATTACTATCAATTTTATATCCAAGCAAAGAGGCTATCTTGGTGCGGTATCGAATAGATTAGACAGCACTATGAGCAACCTTGATCAGGTAGCGGTAAATCTAAGTGCCTCCCAAGGGCGTATACAAGACGCGGATTTTGCGCAAGAGACTGGTAATCTAGCGAAGAATCAGATCTTGCAACAAGCAGCAACAGCGATGATAGCGCAAGCGAATGCTAGCAAATCATCGGTTCTAACTCTTGTTCGATAAAGGCTAAATATCTCTTGATGAGCTTTCTCTCCTTTCTGTGACGTAAAGTTCGGCAATAGAGGAGAAAGTATCGCTAATGAACTGTGGTTGTTTGGCAATCGATAGTTGGTGGGTTTTCGATCTCTCCAGCGGTTTTTTTATAAAATAGATTACTAAGTATTTTTAGTGAAAAATTTTGTGTTTATTGATCAAAGCTTTTGGGAAAGTTGCTCAAACTCAAAAAATTACGATGAGGCTATTATTTTTGTGATTGTTATGCAGTTATAAACCAGTGGTCAACAAGGTCAATTGCCGATGATCGACTGTTATCTATGCATCCGCAAAATAATGCCAAACTTCCTACGATAATGCCAAAGTAATGCCACGGATAGTATGACATTATATTAACCTTTATGACCCAGTATGACCAGGTATGAGACAATGGTCGTTGGTTCGATCCCTTTGGCCAAAGAGATTTGGTCCGATACAATAATTACATCTTTTTTTTATTGACAGACACTGACAAACTTTTTTAACAAAATCAAGCTGTGCTAGAGAATTAAAAGCCGTCGCTATTCATATCTGTCTTGTTAAATTAAAATTGCTATAGTCAACAAAAGGATAGACTTGTAATATTTATTGAGGAGAGAAATGATTTTTAATTTCAGACCAATTACAGGATTGACAAAAAAATCTAGTAATTAAATTAATTTTTACATTTGTTGTTGCCTTTTTTCCATTGGGTGCCTTTAGTCAATATATCGAGCCAGACTCGAGACCAATTTTTAGATTAGATAGCAGTAAACATAACTAAGCTTTAATAAGTTCAAATACTATTCCTACAAAAGTAACTTTAAGAAATGAAACAGTCGATCGCTGTGTTAGAGATGATGGTACAATAAAAAAAGATCTGAAAGGTTTTTTATCAGACCAACAATGGCAAATTATCGAGGGAAACGAAGGTATTGCAGAATTTGTCATATTGGTTGTTGGAGGCCAATTATCAAGCTCGGATTGCTTGCTAGCAATAAAAGTTTCTTATCAAAGGGGGTTGTTGTTGCCGGTAATCGGTCTGGAGGACGAGACTTACCGATCGGATACATTTACACACGTATTTTTAAGCTCAGTGGTTGGAGTCGTTGCTGAAAAAAAGCTGATGATTAGCGAGTATACTCTTGAAAAAACAAAAATGTTAATCAAAAAAATCCTTTTTGAAATGGAGGAAGCCCAGTCCTATCATGAAGAAAATGTGGCGCTCCCCTACATAGCGCCAATTTAGTTTTGTTAATATTAGGCAAAGCTTTGATTATTTTTTATTATCCTTGAGATTGCTGGTACGATCCCAACCGCCGGAGCCACTTTTTCTCAATAAAATCAGTAATTTGGTTTTTTTAATGTCAAAAATAATGCCAAAAAAAAACCACTGGCGGTAGTAGATTGAAATCCGCCACTATTGACATGCGCTTTTTTTACATTTGTTAAATTTTATTTGTAATCAATATGTTAGTGCGCCAATTAAAAAATCAGGTCTATT
>CACBNQ010000068.1 GCA_902540655.1 uncultured Alphaproteobacteria bacterium
ATAAGAAGTGAAAAGCAGACATTGGGTTCAATATTTTCAAGAAATAATTTGATTAAAAATAACCCAAAGCTGAAAGATATTAGAGTTAGAAATCTATTGACAATGACCTCTGGTTTAAAAACTAGAGATAATCATCTTTCAAATTATGCAGGAGTTTTTGCCCTTAGAAATTCAACAAATTGGGTTGACTATATTTTTTCATTGGGAACAGAAGAAAAACAAGGTCAATATTACAACTATAGTAACGGTGGCTCTCATATATTATCAGCCATTCTTTTTGAAATTGCAAAAGTTCCAGTGGAAAAATATGCAGAAAGGTATCTGTTTTCGCATATTGGAATAAAAAATTACAAATGGGAAAAGGATCCGCAAGGGATTAATCATGGGTATTCCAATCTTGAGTTGTCAGCTAGAGATATGGCAAAATTAGGTTTACTTTATTTAAATAAAGGACAATGGGACAAAAAACAGATTATGAGCGCATCATGGATAGAAAAATCTTTAAAAACCCATTCCTATCCAAATAAGGGACGGTTTAATCCCCTCAAACTCTATCCCTATAATGGATATGGTTATCAATGGTGGAGCAGTGAAACTGCTTGGAAGGCTGATCTCAGTTATCGTAAGGCTTGGGGAATGGGAAATAACTCAGTGCAACAATCTGAGTATTTTTTAGCATTAGGATATGAAGGACAATATGTGTTTATAGTACCTGATCATAACATGGTAATAGCTTTTAAATCGCAATTTAAAATTGCCAGAGATATTTTGATTCCAAAAGCATTAGTTGAAGAATTCCTTTTAAATTAAAAAGTGGACAAATAGGCAAAACGGTTGCCTAATACTGTAAGTTCATAAAATAAACTAAAAAAGGAGAGCAGAATGAATGTAGATCAAGTACTTGTAGCGGCAAATAATAGGATACACGATGTATATAAAACACTTTATTGTTCGATAGCTAGCTATCTAATAATAATCATAGGGTTAACAGTATCAGACTCTGGTGAAGTAGACTTAATTTGTGCTGTGTTAGCGGTTGCAATAGCTATTGTACAAATCGCTGCAGGAGACGGCGCCATCAGAGATATTGAGGCTTTAAGAAGTGATATGCCTAAGGAAATGCAAAATTCGAATTATGCAGAAAGTTGGCGATCACAACCGATCGGGCTATTTAGATTATTAAATTTAATCGTGCCGATAGCCGTGAGTGGAGCAACGCTCTTAACCATTTATAACTAATAAAAATAAATTGGAGTGGCATTCCTAATACGTGCGGTCCTTTACCCACTTGAGAAAGCCACTCTGTTATCAAAAGTAGCTATTGAGTTTTTTAAATTTGTATAGCTGTCAAGCTTAAAAAAAACTATATATTTTATATTCAAATACGTCCGATCTTTTTGTGACGACTCAAATAACTTAATTTGTAACTTTTAAATAATATTTAATATTAAAGTTTTCCACTCAGAACAGATCTTGAAGAATGACGTTTCTACTAGACTCGATAACCGGGCTAATAGCTTCAAGCTCTTTCATTATGCTTTGCCGAAAATTATCAATGGCTTTTTGACAATCCTTATATGCTTGTGGACTACTATATTCAAAAAGTGTTGATGTCTTATAAGTACCCTTTTTATTCCAAATTTGATTGTAGCAGAATCTTGTACATCCTTTTTGTTTAAGCTTTGCAAAAAGGAGCTTTCCTTTTTCTTCCCACAACCTTATATGAAGCAGCATTTGAGCCTCAGTTTTAAATGTAAAAGTGTTGTACGACATGAGATTGGTTTCAGTCATTTTATTGCCTCGCATAAGCTAAATATGAAATAATTATTGCTTCCTTAATTGTTGAATAACATCACCGTCAAACACAATGGTATCTGTGATTTTAAAATTGTATTGTTCCCTCCATTTTGACATTTCGTTAAAAAGTGAGTCACCTTTTTCCTTAGTTTCAAAAATAACAAACATCAAAACTGAGTCTGGACTTGCTCTAACCCAAGTGATTTCTAATAAACCACGTTCTAAGAGTTCGGGAACTTTGGTAGTATGCATCGCAATAAATTTCTCACAGTCTGCCTCTGTGAAAAAGTTAAACATGCCAACCCTACCAACACTCATAATGTGAAATTATTCCTTTGCCTTAATTAGATAACAATACTAATTTTTTATTTTACCGTACTCATAAAGGATTTCTCCATCAAAGGTAATTACGTCAACTTTAAAGTCGTACTTTTTACGCCATTCATTTGCTCTCTTTAATATCTCTTGAGCGCCTTCTTCGGTTTCAACGACAGAAAAATATAGAAGTGAGGTTGTACTTGCTCTTACATACGTTGCTTCAAGGAGACCACATTCATCCAAGGAACTTGCAAACTCTTTATGAAGAGCAAAATATTTATCGAAATCTTCTTCCGAAAAAAAGTTTATAATATTAGTCCTAGCTACAGCCATTTTTACTATTTATTTAGAAAGCTTTTTTCATTTAAATTTTAGATGCGACCTACCTTCTCCAAGTCACGAACGCTGACAACATCCTCCAGACTTTATTATCTTTCCATAATTGCACATTGGTAGTTTCCCACTTTTTACCTCCGTGTTCTATTAGGACGTCCCTCCATGCCAATAGATCTTTATTTTCAATTATAAGCTCAAGTTTTTCAAAAGTTAAACCATCCTCAAATCTTTTTTTTATAAACGATACCATCTCATCTTTGGATATCAATGTAGTTTCTCTTAGATACAAATATTCATCGTGTAAAATACCCTGAAGTCCCTCAAAGTCTTTATTCTCAATCAGGCTTTTAATTATGTTCCATTTATTCATTAGCGCCTCAAAATTGCTTTTCACACCCATAATAAATTTTATTGATTAGCCCTGCCAAAAGAAATTTTATAAAAATATTTTATTTAGATTCATTACCTATTCAGCAATACATATCTAAGCGGTAGCTTTTACCTTCCTAGTGATAGAACTTGGTCGACCTCCCAATTATATGAAATTGTTTTTGGTGCTAGTCGATCTCTAAAAGGTACAATTATTTGTTCTCCTATTTTCATAATAACTTTTTGGTCCGCTTTTTGTTTAAAGGTCCAGAGTGCTAACATTCTATTTGGCATATCTATATCTTTAACTATTTCCAGAGTGCTCTCGGGAACTGAGTCTTTATATTTAGGCCACTGCTGTTTTAATACCATAATGAACATTTCACATTCATCTTCGGAAGAAAATGTATTTATGATGGTTGTCTTAAACATACTTTATTTAACTACTATATGATATGACTTTCAACGGTGAAAATTATTAAAAAAATAGCGCCATCAGTGCTAAAAGATTTAATTCAAAAAAAACAATATGTGTCAATTGCTGTGAGTTGGATAGCAATAGTACCGGTGGTCGCCAAGCACTTCATTCGAATTCTGAAAATTCTCCAAGACCTCCCCATTGTTTTTTATATAGAACCGTGGGTCTTTTTTAAGT
>CACBNQ010000069.1 GCA_902540655.1 uncultured Alphaproteobacteria bacterium
TGATATCACTTTCTATACTCTCTCTAATTTTTGGGTATTGAATTTTTAATATTAACTCCCTATTGCCATATTTACATTTGTGCACTTGACCAATTGAAGCAGCGGCGATTGGCGTTTCATTGAATTCGGAGAAGTTATCTAAAAAATTATCACCATAATTTTCTCTTAAGACCTCACCAAGTTGATAACTCGGCATATAAAAGTTTTTATTTCTTAGGTCACCAAGTAGTTTACTAACTTGTTCTGGCAAAAAGTCATTTGCTTCAAGAGATAATAATTGCCCAATTTTTAATGCCGCACCTCTTAATTTTGCGAGTTCTTCTATAAAGGTGAGGATATTTTTATCTTGAAATAGAAGGTCTTTTATCGCAGGAGATCGTCCACCAATTAATTCTTTTGTGCCGTCCACTACGATTGAGCTGGCAAACTTTATTGCTATTTTACCAAAACTTGATGCCCTTCTAATTCTACCTTTGGGAACAGGAAATGACTTAGACTCAGGATTTTTGTCCATAAATGATCTGTTTTAGAATCCTTACGGTTTCTCTTGATTTACTTAGAATTAGAGTACATTAAGCAAATGAGTTTAATAAAGTAGCCGTAAAAAACGGTCAAAAAAGCTACGCTAAAAGCAGACCCAAGCATTTGATCGGCCAACAGGTTATTTAGACCTCGAGCCATCAAAATTAAGCCAATAAGAAAACCTAGCCAACCTATTATAACGGCTGCATCCCCAGTTAGTGAAATTGTTCTTTCATCAAATTTTCCTTTACTCATAGCCAGTGCAGCAAAGAATGATGCAACAACAACTACTACAAGAGAAGGAAGGTCTATAAATGCACCAGGGTTTCCACCTGTGACCGCCGCATACATCATTACGCCAAATACCCCAATTAGTCCTAAAAAAAACATGAAATATCTCCTTAAAATTTTGTCAACGTTAGCACTCAAATAATAATAGGCAAGCACAAAGATTTTTAACCTTTATTCTTGGTCTAGCTCCATTGGACAGTTAGGATCGTTGGACCATTCGAGAAGAGAGTTATCATATAGAAATAGTTTTTCTATACCGAAAATCTTGGCAACAAAAAAAACAGTCGTGGCCGCTAAACCACCTCCACAGTAGCTTACTATTGACTTATCAGTATCAATTAGCGGTTTTATCATAGCGTGCATTTCGGATGGAGGAAGAAATTTTCCGGTATCGTGATTAAGTAAATTTAAAGCAGGAATATTTATGCTTTTTGGTATTCTTCCAGGCCTGCCATAATGTGTTCCCCCACCACAGAATTGCTTATATGTTAGAGCATTTACAAAAATATATTCATCATCCTTTAGAGCTTCTTTCATTTTATTTTTATCAAAAATTGCTTCTTGACTACGAGCTCCTTGAAAATTTCCTTTTTTAAACAACTCTTCTCCCGCTGATAATGGGAAATTCTGTTCTTGCCATGAAGCCAACCCGCCATTCATGACTTTTACATTATTAGCCCCAGACATTTTTAACACCCACCACGCTCTTGTGACAGCCACGTGAAACCCAGACCCGTAAAGAATAATTTCATCTTCATTATTTATTCCAACGCTCGATAGTTTTTCATTTAATTTTTCTTGTGAGACAATTGAAAAAGGTATGGGATTATCCTTTTCTGATAGATCATCAACCATATGTAAATAAGCCGCACCAGGAATATGCCGTTTTAAATAATCTTCATATCCACTGTGAATAGTTGAGGCGCCTACCTTTTTTATTTCAATGTAGACGGTGCAATCGATCACTTTGAAATTTTGAGCGTTTAGGTTCTCATAAACATAAATGGGATCTACAATATTTTTTTCATAATTCTCCATTACTTTATTTTATCCTTTATTATTTTTCTGTCACTCATAGAATGATTTCATGAGTGCGTATACTGTAAATCTGGATTGGCTTAAAAGAGTAACGGAAGATATTATTGATCCTAGCCAAAGGATAATTGATCCTCACCATCACTTATGGCCAAAGACCGTTGAAGGTTCCTCAAATGTAAGGCGGCATCGCCTTTATAACTATATGCTTGAAGATTTTTGGGAAGATACAAGTTCAGGACATAATGTTACAGATAGTGTTTACATTGAGTGTTCAGAGTTTTTTTGGAATTCTGAAAATGAGCATTTTAATCCAGTTGGAGAAACTGAATACATAAAAGGCTTAGCGCAACTTTCTCTAGAAAATAGTAAAAAGACAACAATTTCAGGAATAATTGGCCACGCTAACATGTTACTAGGAAAAGAGGTGGATGAGGTTCTAGAGAGGCATCTTGATATTGGAGGAAACCTATTTAAAGGTATCCGGCATGCGGGGAGCTGGGATTCTAGTGACACGATAAATAATTCACATCACAATCCACCGAAAGACATGTATCTAATGAAAGAATTTGGGGAAGGGCTAAAAATTTTATCTGGCAAAGGACTTGTTTTTGAGGCATGGCAATATCATCATCAACTACCTCAAGTTGCCCATTTGGCAAGGAATAACCCGGATCTGATAATTGTCTTGGATCATTTTAGTGGTCCGTTGGGGATCGGCTCTTATGCCACAATAAAAAAACAGGTTTATGAAAATTGGAAGAAAGATCTTAAGGAATTATCCCAGTATAAGAATGTCTTTGCTAAATTAGGGGGCTTAGCTATGCCAATAAATGGTCTTGGTTTTGAAGCAAACCCAAATCCTCCTACTTCTGACCAGTTTATGGCGCTTCAGAGACAATTTTATTTAACGACTATAGATTTTTTTGGATCAGAACGATGCATGTTTGAAAGCAATTTTCCCGTAGATAAGTATTCGGTTTCCTATCAAGTTTTATGGAATGCCTTTAAAAATCTGGTAAAGGATTTTAGTGAAACAGATAAAAATAATCTTTTCTTTAAGACAGCAAGTAATGTTTACAGTATTCCATAAAGCTATTTAAATTTTTTCAAAATCGGTGCTTTCACTAGTTTTTTTGGGTTGCACAAGGAATATACCCATCATTATCATAGCTAAAGATATCCACACAAAGATGGAGTGACTTTCACCTAGAATAATTATTCCCCATACGACGCCAAAAAACGTCACAAGATACCCTACTTGAGATGAAAAGACCGATCCCGCTCTTCCAATGAGATAAATAAATATTGAGTATGCAGTAGCGCTGATAAACCCTAGACCTAAAGTTGAGATAAACAAATATAAATTTGTTGGCTGCAGTATGAAAAATTGATCCATTACTAAAGAAAGCAAAAAGGTGATTATTGCGGAGACGAAGGAAACTGCACAAACTAAGCGGATAGGTCCAAAATTTTGTAATGCTAGTCTATCAATGTAGATATTTTCCAGGGCATAACATAGAGCACAATTAAGAGCGAGTAAGACCCAGGGAATATCTCTTTTATCTGGCAAACTATTTTCTGGAAGTATTAAAATTAGAAGAGCACAGA
>CACBNQ010000070.1 GCA_902540655.1 uncultured Alphaproteobacteria bacterium
CGATATTTTTTTAAACACTTCCTTCTTTATTGAGGTTTTTCCCCTTTCGTAGTTTTCCGGTCGCTTAGTAAGCCCAGACCATCTTCCATCAAGCCAGTCAGCCTTATTCGGTTTGTAGTTTTTTCCTGCCTCAAACTCGTCATTCAAAAAGCTTTGAAAATTTGATTTTAACTCGTTCAGCTCACCATCTCTTAGTATTCCTTCTGCCTCCAGCTTTCTGGAGTATAATTGAAGAGAGGTTGGATGGGTTTTAATTTTTTTGTACATGATAGGTTGGGTAAACATAGGTTCATCACCTTCATTATGCCCAAAACGTCGGTAGCAAAAAATATCAATCACAACGTCTTTCTTAAATTTTTGTCTGAACTCTGTGGCCACTTTCGCAGCGTGAACTACCGCTTCTGGATCATCGCCATTAACATGGAAAATTGGTGCTTCCACCATCAGCGCAATGTCTGTTGGGTATGGTGATGACCTTGAATAGAGGGGTGCAGTAGTGAAACCAATTTGATTATTTACGACGATATGGATAGTGCCGCCTGTGCGATGTCCTTTCAGACCCGAAAGTCCAAAGCATTCAGCAACTATACCTTGGCCTGCAAAAGCTGCATCACCATGCAGCAAAACAGGTAGAACCTTTTCTCTTTCTCTATCGTTTAGCTGCTCTTGCTTTGCCCTCACTTTTCCTAATACGACTGGATTAACAGCCTCTAAGTGAGAAGGATTTGCCGTTAGAGATAAATGAACTTTGTTGCCATCAAACTCGCGGTCAGACGAAGCACCCAAATGATATTTTACATCGCCGGAGCCATCAACATCTTCGGGTTTATAGCTCCCACCTTGGAACTCGTTAAAAATTGCTTTAAACGGTTTGCTCATCACATTAGCTAGTATTGATAATCTTCCTCTGTGAGGCATACCTATAACAATCTCCTTAACTCCTAAATTTCCGCCTCTCTTTATTATTTGCTCCATAGCAGGAATTAGGGATTCTCCCCCATCCAATCCAAATCTTTTTGTTCCTGTATATTTAACGTGAAGAAATTTTTCAAACCCTTCGGCTTCTATGAGCTTTTTTAATATAGCTTTTCGTCCCTCTTCTGTGAATTGTATTTCTTTGCCTAGTCCTTCAATACGTTCTTTTAGCCATGCTGACTGTTCTGGGTTCGATATATGCATATACTGTAGGGCGAAGGTTCCACAGTAGGTTCTTTCAAGTAGAGACATAATCTCGCTCATTGAAGCAACTTCCAATCCCAATACATTATCAATATATATTTCTCTCTCCATATCTTCGTCAGAAAAACCATAATTTTTCGGATCCAGTTCTGGATGATATGACAAGCTATTTATTTCAAGTGGGTCAAGCTTTGCTTTCAAATGGCCTCTTATTCTGAAAGCTCTAATAATCATAAGAGCTCTTAAACTATCTATCACTTTTTCTTTCAAGTTATCTGAGCTTTTGAAGAAATCAGATTTTTCCGAATATGCTAAAATTTTTTCTTCTAATGCTTCTGTAGATTGTGAATTCCAAAGGCTATTATCTTGTATTCCAAAATCTTGCTTTTGATCTACAGGCCAATCACTTCTGGACCATGATGCTTTTTGAGCTGAGGTATCGCTTGTTTCAAAAAAAGATGACCATGATTGATCTACTGATTTAGGGTCTTTAAGGTACATATTTTGGAGATACTCAAGATAGCTAGAGTTTCCTCCGTTAAGGATGTCTTCTGCTTTTTTAGAGTTTTTAGGATCCATTTTATTCATGGTTATTTACTTCTTCATCAATTTACCAATATTACAGTTCTTACGGGCGTTTTCCAGTATGTTTGACTAATTTTTTTGAATTGCCTCTTGTACTGCTTCTCCTAAAGTGGCTGGACTATCTGAAACAATAACTCCAGCTTTTTTCATTGCTTCCATTTTATCTTTAGCGGCACCCATACCTCCCGCTACTATGGCTCCGGCATGTCCCATTCTTCTTCCCTTGGGAGCTGTTCTCCCAGCAATGAAACCCGCAATCGGTTTTGATCTTCCCTTTTTGCGCTCCTTTATTAAATATTCACAAGTTTCTTCCTCGGCGCTGCCACCGATCTCGCCTATCATTATAATAGATTGTGTTTCATCATCGCTTAAAAACTTATCAATTACATCGATGAATTCTGTTCCTTTAATAGGGTCACCTCCTATACCAATACAAGACGATTGACCTAGTCCAATTTTTGTCGTTTGATCAACAGCTTCATAAGTTAGTGTTCCAGATCGCGAGACAACACCTACTGTTCCCTTTTTATGAATATGCCCCGGCATTATCCCAATCTTGCATTGCCCTGGTGTTATCACGCCTGGGCAATTTGGCCCTATTAGAATCGATTTTGATCGTGATAAAACTGCCTTTACTCTCATCATGTCTAAAATAGGTATACCCTCGGTGATGCAAACTATTAAATCGATTTTGGCATCAACCGCTTCTAATATTGCGTCAGCGGCGAAGGGCGGTGGTACATAGATTGCGGTTGCGTTGGCCCCTGTAGTTATCTTCGCTTCCTCCACAGAATTGAAAATGGGAAGGTCTAGGTGAGTTCCTCCACCTTTGCCAGGGGTTACACCCCCTACCATTTTTGTTCCATACTTTATAGCCTGTTCTGTATGGAAGGAACCTTGGCTTCCTGTAAGACCTTGGCAAATAACTTTAGTATCTGAATTTATATAAATACTCATATTTAACTCACTTTATTTGCGCAACTATTTTAGCCGCAGCATCATTTAAATTGTCAGCAGTGATTACGTTTAAGCCACTTTGCTCTATAATCTCTTTTCCTTCATCGACATTTGTTCCTTCAAGCCTTACTACCAGTGGAACTTTTAATCCTACTTCTTTGGTAGCTTGAACCACCCCTTCAGCAATCACATCACAACGCATTATTCCACCAAAGATGTTAACTAATATTCCTTTTACGTTCTTATCTGATGTGATTATTTTAAAAGCTTCCGTAACTTTTTCCTTTGTTGCTCCCCCTCCGACATCTAAAAAGTTCGCTGGCTCAGAACCATTTAGTTTAATTATATCCATCGTCGCCATAGCTAATCCGGCACCATTTACCATGCAACCAATCTCTCCATCTAACGATATATAATTGAGATCAAACTTTGATGCTTCTAACTCTTTTGGGTCTTCTTCAGTAATGTCCCTTAAAGTTTCTAAATCCTTGTTTTTGAAAAGAGCATTGCTATCGAAGCTCATTTTGCAATCGAGACAGATTAAGGAATTATCTTTGGTCATTATTAAAGGATTAATCTCAATCATATCGCAATTTTTCTCGATAAAAAGATTGTAGAGGTTTCGTGTCATTTTAACGCATTGCCTAAAAGCAGCATCCTTTAAGCCGAAAGCAAAAGCTATTTTTCTCC
>CACBNQ010000071.1 GCA_902540655.1 uncultured Alphaproteobacteria bacterium
AAGCAATAGGGATGAATTTACTTTTTTCTGTTGGGAAGGGTTCAGAGAGTCCATCCAAGGTAGTGGTGTTAGAGTGGAAAGGTGGGAAAAGTGGTTCAAAACCAACTGCACTTATTGGTAAAGGAGTTGTCTTTGACTCCGGAGGATTATCATTAAAGTCCTCTTCTGGAATGGTTGATATGGCTATGGATATGGCTGGCGCTGCGGTGGTCGGAGGCGTGTTTAAGTCCGTTGCTTTATCTAAGTTGAAAGTTAATTTAGTGGGTCTAATCGGACTCGTTGAAAATATGCCTGGACCAAGTTCCATGAGACCTGGCGATATTTTAAAGTCACTAAAGGGTGATATGGTGCAAGTTAATAACACCGATGCAGAGGGACGTTTATTATTAGGTGACTTGCTTTGGTATGCACAACTACAGTTTAAACCGAAAAGAATATTCGATCTAGCTACACTTACGGGAGCCATTATAATTGCACTTGGAAAAGAATACGCCGGAGTATTTTCAAATAATGACAAATTTTGTAATCAGTTTTTAACCATTTGTGAAAAATCGAATGAGAAAGCTTGGAGATTACCCCTTGACCAAAAGTTTGGAGATAAACTTTCCTCTAGTGTGACTGACTTGACTAATGTTGGAGGTTCACAAGGGTCCTCAATAATTGCAGCAATGTTTTTGAATAATTTTGTTAAAAAAGAGACCCCATGGATTCATTTAGATATTGCAGGGGTTGCCAAAAACACGGAAACCACTTTTAGTAGAAATGGAGCTACAGCATGGGGTGTAGTTTCTCTTTTTGAGTATTTACGGGAATTTTCATAAGTGAGTGTGAATAACTTAGAGAAGGCTTTTTTTTATAATTCTTCGCACAGAAATGTGGTTGCAGATATTTCTTGGTTAATAGAAAAGCTTTTCAAAGAAAAAAACCGCATTTTAGTTTGTTGTAAAGATCTACAAACCGTTGAAGTTATAGATGACTTTCTTTGGGCATATAAAGAGGATGGGTTTATTCCTCATTCAACTGTGACACAAGAAAAATCCTCGGTTTATCCTATATTAATTACCACTGATATACACGAAGATTATGAGCATAATGTCTTATTGGCTTTAAGCGGTGTTTTAATCAAGGAAAAAGACTGGCGAAGGTTTTCTAAAGCCTATTATTTTTTTGATGATCAAGAAAATAGAGAAAAAGAAAATGCAAGAGAAATGTGGAAAAGTTTTTCGGCGCTAAATATTGTTTGCAAGTATTGGGTTAATAAAGCAAATAGGTGGGTTTTAGAGCGTTCGAGTTAGAAATTAGTTTACTTTTAAACTTTTATGTCTAGAGTGTCTCAAGAAATAGGAGATGTGCAAATGTCCGTAGAAAAAACTCTTTCGATTATTAAGCCAGATGCCGTTAAAAGAGACCTAACTGGTAAAATCATTACGATGTTTGAGGAAAAAGGGCTCAGAGTTGTAGCGCAAAAAAAAATTTTGTTATCGAAAGAACAAGCTGGCTCTTTTTACGCCGTCCACAGACAAAGACCTTTTTTTGATGAACTTTGTGAGTTCATGTCCTCAGGCCCCATAGTTGTTCAGGTTCTTCAAGGTAGTAACGCTATAGAACTAAATAGACAAATTATGGGAGCAACTAATCCAGAACAAGCTGAGGCCGGTACTATACGTAGGGAGTTTGCCTTATCTATGACCGAAAATTCAGCTCATGGTTCTGATTCTGCTGAGACTGCAAGAGACGAAATAAATTTCTTCTTCTCTGGATTAGAGATTATTCAATTCTGAAGGTCTTCAGCTGAGTTTATTGATAATATTTTCTCACCACTTTCCTTGAGAAATTCCCTTAAAACTCTTTTATACAGAAGGTGCTCGTGGGGTAGCAATCTCTCCTTTAGCTGTTTTGCAGTACTTATTTTAGTTATGTCTATTAAAGTCTGACCAAGAATAGGACCTTCATCCAATTTATTTGTAATTTGATGTACAGTAGCGCCATGAATTAAACAGCCTGCTTTCAAAGCTCTTTGATGAGTGTTTAAACCCTTAAAAGAGGGTAGAAGAGAAGGATGGATGTTCAGAATAGGTTTAGAAAACGATTTTATAAATTTTTCTGATAATATTTTCATAAAGCCGGCGAGACAGATTATGTCGATATTTTTTTCTTTTAGTACTTTCAAGATTGTTTCTTCAAAAATTAAATTGTCTTCTATTTTTTCTATATCGAAAGCAAAAGTTTCTATTGAGTTTTTTTCTGCAAAAACTAGTCCATCTGCTTTTGTATTATTTGAAACAACTAGTTTCGGCTCACCAGGATGATCCTTTTCACTTTTCATGTCATTTATAAGAGCCATCATATTTGACCCTCTTCCTGAAATAAAAATAGCAACATTTTTTTTCTGTAGAAACTAGTCAATATTTAAACTGCCCTCGAACTCTATTTGATTTCCATTAACTATTTCCCCTATTTCTATAACTTCTTCATTGATTTTTTTACTTCGAACTTCAAAATCCCTTTTTCTGTCTGCAGGAATAATAGCTATAAATCCTATTCCGCAATTAAAAGTTTGCAATGCCTGTTCGTTTGAAAGTCGAGCGCTTTTAATTGCCCACTTTAAAGAGCTAGGGACCTCCCATGAATTTAATTGGATTTTTGCTGTAAGACTATTTCTAAAAATTCTAGGTAAATTATCGAGTATGCCTCCACCTGTTATATGAGCAAACCCAGAACAACTATCCAAAATAAAAGGGTCTTGAGCAAAATCTGAGTATAATTTGGTTGGGGTTAGCAAAGATTTTTTTAGATCATCTTTGTCTTGTTTAGCCTCTTGTTCTAAAAGTTTTCTTATTAATGTAAATCCATTTGAATGTGGGCCGGACGATGGCAAGCCATAAATTAAATCCCCAGGTCTGATTTTTTTTGGTAATTTTCTTGACCGGTCCACAATCCCTACCGCAAATCCTGCTAAATCAAATTCGTTTTCGGAGTAAATGCCAGGCATTTCGGCTGTTTCTCCACCAATAAGAGATACTTTTGCTTTTTTACAAGCTATGGCAATACTTTCAATTAACTTTGAGTGCTCTCTTATTTTCAATTTAGACATCGATAAATAATCAAGAAAAAATAGTGGCTTAGCACCTGTGCATATAAGATCATTTATATTCATTGCAACAAGGTCTTGTCCAATACTTGAATAATTTTTCATATCGATTGCCAGTTTTATTTTTGTTCCAACTCCATCACAAGCAGACACCAATATTGGTTTGATAAGCTGTTCGTTTTCAAGCGAGTAGAGAGCTGCAAAATCTCCTATACCATTGAGAACATTTTGATCAAATGTTGAGTTTACGATTGATGGTAATTTT
>CACBNQ010000072.1 GCA_902540655.1 uncultured Alphaproteobacteria bacterium
TACAAATCGGGAGACATAGTAAAGATACGAGAAACGGTACCTATTTCTAAGACGAAGCGGTGGGAAGTTGTAGAGTAGAGAATTTAAAGTATAAATCGAAACCAGGGTAAATTTTACCTAAAGGTCGGGAGAAAAAAATGATACAAATGCAGAGCAACCTAGACGTTGCCGATAACTCTGGAGCAAAAAGGGTCCAATGCATAAAAGTGTTGGGTGGTGCCAAAAGAAAATACGCTTCAGTCGGAGATGTTATAGTTGTAACTATAAAAGAAGCTATACCAAGAGGTAAAGTCAAAAAAGGTGAAGTGAGACGAGCTGTAATTGTCAGAACCTCAAAGCAAATTCAAAGACAGGACGGGAGTTCGATTAAGTTTGATACTAATGCTGCCGTACTATTGAGTAATTCAGGTGAGCCAATTGGAACAAGAATATTTGGGCCTGTTGTTAGGGAACTTAGATTGAAGAAGTTTATGAAAATAGTATCATTAGCTCCGGAGGTTTTGTGATGGCCGCTAGAATTAAAAAAGGTGATACAGTGGTAGTGCTTGCTGGAAAAGATAAAGGTAAGCGAGGTCAAGTATCAGAAGTACTCACCAAATTGGATAAAGTCGTTGTTGAGGGAGTTAACTCAGTTATTACGCACAAAAAGCAAGATAAAGATAGTGCAGGCGGAAGAGTGCCAAAGAATGCGCCAGTCCATGTATCAAATGTTGCCTTGATTGACCCAAAAAACGATGTTGCAACAAGAGTTGGATTTATGGTCAAAGATGGGAAAAAGGTTAGAATAGCAAAAAACTCTGGGGAGGTGATAGATGGATAGTTATAAGCCTCGTTTGGAAATGCTTTATAATGAAAAACTTAGATCAAGTCTTAAAGAACAATTTAAATATAAGAATGATTTGATGATACCAAAACTAGAAAAAGTTGTATTAAATATGGGCATAGGAGAAGCCGTTGCAGATACAAAGAAAGTTAAGTCGGCACACAATGACTTAATGCTGATTGCAGGTCAGTTACCTGTATTTACGAAGGCAAAAAAATCTATTGCAGGTTTTAAAGTCAGAGAGGGCATGCAATTAGGCGCAAAGGTCACACTAAGAAGGTCAAGAATGTACGAGTTTATTGATCGTCTGATTAATGTCGCGATGCCGAGAATAAGAGATTTTAGAGGATTATCGCCAAAAAGTTTTGATGGTAGAGGTAATTACGCACTTGGCATAAAAGAACACATAGTATTTCCAGAAATCGACTTTGACAAAGTAGACGAGATTTGGGGGCTTGATGTTGTGGTGTGTACTACAGCAAGGTCAAATGATGAAGCTAAGTTTTTACTTGGTTTATTTAATTTCCCTTTTAGAGATTAGGATAGAATAATTATGGCAAAAGTTTCTATGGTAAATAGACAAATTAAGCGTGAGCGATTAGTTCAAAAGTTTATGAAAAAGCGAGAAGAACTGAAGAAAATATCGAAAGACTCATCGTTAAGTAATGAAGAGCGCTTTAAGGCAAGATTGGCACTGGCTAAGTTGCCAAGAAATTCGAGTCCGACAAGATTACATAACCGGTGTGCAGTAACAGGAAGACCGAAGGGTTATTACAGGAAGCTGAAGATGTCAAGAATAGCTTTGCGAGAGCTAGCTTCTGCTGGTGAAATTCCCGGTATGATAAAGTCCAGCTGGTAAGGAGAATTCAAAATGACAATGACTGATCCATTAGGGGATATGTTAACTAGAATTAGAAACGCTCAAATGAGGCGAAAACAATACGTTCTCACACCAAACTCGAAATTGCGGGCATGGGTTTTAGATGTGTTAAAAAGTGAGGGCTACATTAGGAGTTATGAAATTGAAAAAAATGTGGCAGGTAAAGATAACATTAAGGTAGCACTAAAATACTTCGATGGAGAGCCAGTGATAAAGGAGCTCAAGCGTGTGTCTACCCCAGGTCGAAGGGTGTATCTTGGAGCGGATAACCTACCAAAAGTCAGACAAGGTTTGGGGGTGGCAATTGTATCCACTTCTAAAGGTATTATGTCAGATGCAAAAGCTCGTCAATCCAGAGTGGGTGGCGAAGTTTTATGTACTGTTTTTTAAGGATCGATTATGTCAAGGATAGGAAAAAAACCAATTGAAATTCCGAGTGGAGTTGAAGCTATACTTAAAGAAGGTACCATAGAGGTCAAAGGTGCTCTTGGTTCAAGACATTTTGATTTTTCAGAAAAACTAAAGGTGGATATCGTTGATAAGAGTATTACCGTAACCCCAAAGAATCTCGAGAAAGAAACACGCCAGCTTTGGGGCATGTCAAGGTCGCAGATAGCAAACATAGTGCATGGAGTTAATACAGGATTTTCTAAAGAGCTTGAAATAAACGGAGTTGGCTACAGGGCAGCCGTCCAGGGTAAAGTTCTTAAACTGTCTTTGGGATATTCGCATGATGTTGATTTTAACATTCCAGATGATGTCAAAATTACGTGTGCAAAGCCTACTGAGATCAAAGTGGAAGGTATAGATCAGCAGGTTGTGGGAGAAGTAGCAGCAAAAATACGCGCTTGGAGGTCTCCTGAGCCTTATAAGGGAAAAGGAATACGGTATAAAGGTGAATACATTTTTGCGAAAGAGGGAAAGAAGAAGTAGGAGCGATAATGACAACACATAAGATAAAATTATTTAAGAAACGATCTCTCAGGGTTAGGAACAAGTTAAAGAAGACTAGCTACGGTAAATGTAGATTGTCTATCCACAGATCCTCTAAGAACATTTATGCGCAAGTTATTGACGATAGACTTGGAAAAACAGTGGCTTCTGTGTCATCACTAGAAAAGAGCTTAGGAGTAGTTGGAAAAAATAATATAGAAGTCGCTACAAAACTTGGAAAGGAAATAGCCTCAAGAGCTTTAAAAAAAGGGATTAAGGAAGTGGTATTTGATAGGGGAGGGTTCCTGTATCATGGCAAAATTAAGGCACTAGCAGACGCCGCTAGGGAAAATGGATTAAAACTATAAGGATAAGAGCTTTGGATGATAAGAGAAAATTAGATAGAGAAGAATCAGAGTTTACAGACCGTCTTGTAGCCATAAACCGTGTTTCAAAAACGGTAAAAGGAGGAAAGAGGTTTGGATTTGCGGCTTTAGTCGTAGTAGGTGATCAAAAAGGTAGAGTTGGGTATGGAAAAGGTAAAGCTAAGGAAGTTCCCGAAGCTATTCGCAAAGCTACAGAGCAAGCAAAACGAAAGACAGTAAAGGTTCCTTTAAGGGAAGGTAGAACTC
>CACBNQ010000073.1 GCA_902540655.1 uncultured Alphaproteobacteria bacterium
AATCACTAGCTGGGAATTTTTTTCTCATATATTTCATTTCAGACAATGCCTCATTGAATAGTCCAATTATTAGAAAGCTCTCAATAAGTCTATAGGATACTTCAGGTAAAAAACTGGAAACTTTTGTAGTTTTCTTAATTTTTTTAAATCTTCTCATAGCAGCCGTTGGATTATTTCTCTTTAGATAATATTTTCCAACATTTAATTGCTGACCTACAAGGAATTCTCTAGCTCTCCTTATATTACTCTCAGCTTCTTTTTTTGCATTACTCCTAGGATATAATTTTTGAAAAGCTGAAAAACTTGCTATACACTCTCTTGCAGCAGCTTGATCTCTTTCAATAATATCGATTTCATCACAATAACCCTTTGACCGAAAGTATAGTACTTGTTGAGCTCTATTACTTTCTGGGTAGAGACTCAAAAATTTGGCAGATGCCAAACGTGAGTCCTCGAACTTTCCCCCTTTGTAATAAGCGTCTACAGCTTTGCTCAATCCAAGCTCGTCTTCTACTGAATAGGGGAAATACGTGTTCACCTCCAGATAGTAATCTCCTGCTCGTTCGAAATAGCCCTTTTGATAGGCCTCATCTCCCAGTTTGATTATCTCTTCAGGTGTGTTCCTCTCGCTGATCTCGCTTGGTAATTTGTTGCTACAGCTTAAAAGTAGAAAAAGCAACAAATACCTAGTAAAGATTTTTAATAAACCAAACAAAAAGAACATAGTTCTTTCTAACTTTAATATTATCTATAAGTCAAGATAAGAGGTCCAACTATTCTTTAGCAATTAGAGTATATTCTGTGTATCAGATTCTGAAATATCAAAACCTGGAAGTTTATCTCTATCTCCATCTGAGAAATCTTCACTAACAAATATGTCCCCCTTTTTAAAACACTCTCTCAGCAAAAGGTTTGTTAGCCCATGACCGCCAGAACATGAAATAAATTTTCCTAAAATTGGCCTTCCTACGAGACTCAAGTCTCCAAGGGCGTCGAGAATCTTATGCCGAATACATTCGTCTGCGTATCTCAATCCATCTTGTACAGTCATCTCATTTTCTCCAACGACGATTGCATTCTCTATCCCTCCTCCCAACGCAAACCCTTCATTTTTGAGTCGCGTAACATCGCTTTTTCGACAAAAAGTTCTACTATCACAGATTTCTCTCACGAATGCTCCATTTACAATAGGCATATCAAGGCTTTGTCTGTTAAGTGCAGTGCCAGGCCAGTTCATTTCAAAATCTATTGAGAACGTATTCGCGGGTCTTAATTCTGCCCAAGCATCTGAGTTACCTACTCGAATACTGTTCACCACTTTGTACAATTTAGTCTTCTTCTCTAGCTCAGCGACTCCTGCTTCAAGTATAGCTTTTACAAATATTCTTGAGGATCCATCAAATATGGGAACCTCTGCTTCGTTCAATTCAATCAATGCATTATGAATTCCTAGGCCTGCGAAAGCAGCTAAAATATGTTCAGCAGTTATTATTGAAACTCCCATACTATTTGTAAGTTGAGTCCGTAAATAAGTCTTAGATACATTCTCAAAGCTAGCCTTAACATAAGCTCGATCGTCCTTAACGTCCGTTCTCTTAAAAACTATGCCATGATCGGCTGACGCAGGGTGGACAATCATTTTAGCATCTTTACCAAAATGTAAGCCTTTGCCTTCAAGCATAAATGAATTTTTTACAGATTTCTGAAACATTGTAACCTTAAATATGAAGATTACCTAATCAGCTAGAAAGCTCAATACACAGTTATATGTCAAAATAATTCAATTGTTATTCAGTTAGCTTGTCTACGTAAAAAAGCCGGAATCTCTAATTTGCTTTCATCTTCTCTGGCTGTTATTAATTTTTCGTCTTCCCGAACTATTTGATCCTTTTTTGTTGCTGCTTTTTCTTCTTGCTCTCTTTTTTCTCCAAAGCCTGTCATACGTCTTATAAGATTGTTTAAACCACCACTTGAAGGTGCAGTTTCAACATTTTGCTTTCTTGAAGGTAGGTTTATCTCTGAAGTAGATTGGTTAAGAGGTTGCTCTAATTCTTTTTCACTTTCACTTTTATCAACATAACCAATATTTTCTTCAGAAGAAAATTTAGTTGAACTTGGAGTGTCTGCTATTCGTTCCAACTCATTTTTTTCTTTATCTAAAGTATCTCCACCAATTGTGGATTGCTCGTCTTTGATCTGATTTTCTTGCGAAATATCTCTAGAAAAATAGCTTTGCGGACTGGTGTTATCGACTTCAATTCTATCCGACCCCACTATTTCGTTAAGCGTATGCGAATTAATCTTTGAAAATTCAGCTACATCTATGCCAGTAGCCACGACAGACACTCTGATGGACCCTGTAAGCTCAGTGTCAAAGGTTGATCCGACTATTATATTAGCCTCGGGGTCTACTTCGTCTCTTATTCTATTTGCTGCTTCATCGACCTCAAATAGAGTCATATCATTACTGCCGGTTACATTTATAAGTACGCCAGTAGCTCCCTTAAGTGAAATCTCATCCAACAAAGGATTAGCTATTGCCTTCTCCGCAGCTTGCAATGCCCTATCTTCACCGCTAGCTTCTCCAGTACCCATCATCGCTTTACCCATTTCATCCATGACAGATCTCACATCAGCAAAGTCCAAATTGATAAGTCCAGGCTTAACCATTAAATCGGTTACACCTTTTACACCCTGATAAAGAACATCATCAGCCATAGAAAAAGCTTCGGTGAATGTTGTCTTTTCTGTTGCTAGTCTAAATAAGTTCTGGTTAGGGATCACTATTAAAGTGTCTACGACCTTCTGCAGTGCTGATATTCCCTCATCAGCTTGTTTCATTCTGGTTGTACCTTCAAATTGAAATGGTTTTGTGACTACACCAACGGTCAGTATTCCCTTTTGTCTTGCCAGTTCAGCGACAATGGGCGCTGCCCCTGTGCCTGTTCCACCGCCCATTCCTGCCGTTATAAAACATAGATTTGCACCATCTAAAATATCTGCGATCTGTTCAGTACTTTCCACTGCAGCCTCATTTCCAACCTCTGGTTTTGCTCCAGCTCCAAGTCCCTGTGTTTTTTTTAACCCCAACTGTAACTTTGTTTGAGCATTTGACTGCTGTA
>CACBNQ010000074.1 GCA_902540655.1 uncultured Alphaproteobacteria bacterium
TCTTATCTCAATTCCAGTTACGCCTAAAGGATGATCTTCTCCTAATATGTCAGTTACTTGCTTATTCCATATGATTTCAATTTTTTCATTCTCAAAAAGACGTTTTTGTAAAATTTTTTCGGCTCGTAACTTATCTCTTCTATGGATCAAATAAACTTTAGAAGCAAATTTTGTTAAGAAAATTGCCTCTTCAACAGCCATATTTCCTCCTCCTATTACTGCAACTATTTTGTCTCTATAGAAAAAACCGTCACATGTTGCACACGCCGAAACCCCAAAACCTTTATATTTTTCCTCATTATCGAGTCCTAGCCAATTTGCTTGCGCTCCTGTCGCTAAAATTACTGACTCCGTCAAATATTGTGAACCACTATCTGTTTCAACAAAGAAGGGTCGCACAGTAAGATTTACTTTTGAAACATGTTCGGAAATTATTTTGCATCCCAGATTACGAGCATGATCTTCCATATTTTTCATTAAGTCTGGTCCAAGTATTTCTTTCTCTCCGGGCCAATTTTCAACCTCGGTAGTTATCGTAAGCTGTCCACCTGGCTGTATTCCCTGAAAGAGAATTGGTGATAACATAGCGCGTGAAGCGTATACAGCAGCTGTATAGCCTGCTGGACCTGAACCGATTATTAAAAGTTTAGTTTTTTTTGGAGACATATTATCCTCAAATTTTTTAATAGGTTACAAACAAATTATTGAAGCCATACGGCCGAAGTCTCTCTCAGATTTATGATAGGCCCTTCTGTTTGAAAAAAATAATTCAGAATTTTCGTAAGTACACAAACCGAGATTATGTATATCATAAACTCCGAGTAGATTAAATCTACTTTCAATAAATAAAGTAAGATCAAAGAAATAATTATCATCTTCTTTGATAAAAAAGTTTTCGAAACATGGATCGGTCCTTATAAAGCTCTCAACAAAATCTAATTTTACTTCATAGCATTTTTTAGAAATAGTTGGGCCAATTGCAACGGAAATTTTCTTCATATCGACGCCAAGATCTTTAAGAGTATTTAGTGCATTTTCACAGACTCCGGCAAGAGCACCTTTCCAACCTGCGTGAATAGCCAAGATGAATCCGCTTTCACTTTCGTGAGCCAAGATAGGAGAGCAATCGGCGGTTAGTATTCCAATCCCAATACCCTTTAGATTAGTTATGACAGCATCTACTGGTTCGTAACTTAATTTGTCAAAGTCAGTTTTTTTATCAATTAATACCACGTTGTTTGTATGTTGTTGGTTTGGAAAAAAAACTTTTTGACTTGAAATATCAAGCGCATTCAAGACCAACGCCCTATTTGCATAAATATTGCCTTTGCAATCAGTCGTATTTTCTGACAGGTTCAAACTCGAATATATGCCGCTGGAAACTCCACCGGATCTACCAAAAAAACCATGCTTTACAGATCGCAAGTTTTTGCTTTTGAACATTTTAACCATATCAGTTCAGGCCTTCTAGATGTCTTTTAGTTTTTGTTATCGCAATAACTTTAAAAAGAGAACCCATTTTATCGGTATCAATGAGTCGCCTTATTTCGGTGTCGATTGTTTTTGTAATGGCTGAGCTGACATTTTTGGTTAAGCTTTTAAAGCGTTCCTCTATTCCAAGTTTGAGCAGAAAGTTTCGTTGTTCTTTAACCGGCGAAACATACAAATTTTTTTTAATAGCTATTTCTTTGAGGAGCCTGAAATTAACGTGTGAACTTAAATCACTTTGCCCTGGTTTTTCCAAAACACTTTTAAATTTATGCTTGTTTACGGCTTGAAGGGTATCCCCAATACCTGAAATGTTTCCATAATCTACCAAAAGCAAAACACCATCATATTTAATTAAATGATTACAAATATTTGAAAAAATCGAGATAGTACTTTCAGAATATTCGAGCGTATCCCCTATTTTAAAATCTGAAAAAATACTGTCACTAGGCACCCATATTTTATTATCTAAGGTGAAACAAAGTTTATCATTTTTCATTGCTATTTTTTTTTCGTACCAGCCTTCGTTACTTCTCACATATTGGTTTATAGGAAGGGAATCAAAAAATTCATTCGCAATAATTATTTGTGGTTCTAGTCTTAAGCCTTTGATATCTGATATCCACTTAACTTTTTCATTTTTGAGATTTTCTTTCTGTATAGTTATCAGTCTCTCGGATTTTTCCAAAATTGTTATCTCAAGGTTCAATTTATTATTGGTAACCTTATAAATTGCTCTAATGGCGTCCTTTAGAAGTGTTCCTCTACCAGACCCAAGCTCTGTTATAGATAAACGTTCTTTATTTATGAATTCTTGGTAAAAACTCAATGCCCAAAGACCTATAAGCTCACCAAATGTCTGAGAGATCTCTGGAGATGTAATGAAGTCACCATTTTCCCCTAATACTTGATTGGACGTGTAATATCCATTTTTATCATCCCACAAGCATATTTCCATATATTGTGATATACTTATTGGACCACTTTTTTTAATTAAATCTTTTATCTTTTTTTCAATTTGCATCAAGATTTCGCTTGGTGACAAAAAAAATCATTAAAAGTCCAAAAATAATCATTGGAATTGTGAGAAGTTGTCCCATTGACATTCCTATACCTGGGATAAGCTCAACTACATATCCATAGGGATTTTCATTTGTTATGAAAAAAGCGTCAGGTTCTCTTAGAAATTCAATTGAAAACCTTATAACACCGTATCCCAGCAAAAAAGAGCCGAAAATGATACCTGGCTTTTTAAGCGCTTTGTAGAAAAAAACAAGATAATAAAAAATAAGCATTAAAATGATACCCTCAAAGAAAGCTTCATACAATTGCGACGGATGCCTGAAACAGGGGATTTCATTTGACCCTGGACAAAATTTTCCCTGACCTTTTGTAAACTGGATTCCAAATGTTGAGGTTGTTGGTTTCCCCCAGAGCTCGCCATTAATAAAATTTGCAATTCTGCCAAAAAATAACCCAGGAGGCGATGCAAATGCGATCAAATCACCTAAAGACAACAAGCTAATTTTTTTCCTCATGCCAA
>CACBNQ010000075.1 GCA_902540655.1 uncultured Alphaproteobacteria bacterium
CCGCATCTATAAGAAGTCCTAAAAGGACCACAGCAGATACCTCAATAAAACCAGTCAAAATAGAAACAATACCGGATAAAAATAGTATGGGAAAACTTCCTCTTAGAGCCCAGTAGAAAAAACTCAGAATATTTGAAGGAGGAGGTCCATCAGCTTTTTGTTTATGATTGATCCAGTTGGCTGGCTTCATATCCTGAGCCCTAATATCTTTGAATTTTTAGTAAAATGAGAGAGTCTCATGAATTACCTCTTTTACTCAGACTTATAAGGGCATTTGATATATCTTCATCCTCTATATTCTTGGCTTTCCTTGAGAGTCGCAGTTTATGAGCGTTTTCTAAAACCTGTCCGTGTGTAAAGCCAAGAGGGGGTTCAAATTTATAACTTGCTAGTTCAATCAATAAACCTAGCGGGTCTCGGAAATATATTGAGTCCATAAACCCTCTATCCTTAATACCAGAACTATCAATACCTTTTTCTTTCAATTTTTTTTCGGCAACCCTTATGGTACTTTGACTTATCCAGAATGCTAAATGGTGTACAGACCCTACAGAGGTGTCTAATGGATATGTTTTTCCTATTCGTGACTCGTTAGTAAAAACGGTTACCGTTCGCCCGTCACCACAATCAAAATATAGGTGGTTCTCAGTTTCATCATCTAGGTTTGGCTGCTCAAAAATAAGCTTCATTCCCAAAATGTCTTGCCAGAAACCTATAGAAGTTTTCCTATCCGCACCATTCAAAGTGATGTGGTGGATTCCCTGGGATTGTAATAATGCTTGCATTGACTGTTCCTTACCGGAAAATAATTTAATTTGGCTAAAAATCAAGTTTTGCTTGGAGATATACTATCTGACTACTAACATGTATCTGAAGAATCTTACGTTGTAATTTGTTTAAACATCAAGGGAACTATTATTAATGAAACATCAGGGAGGTTGTCACTGCAAACAATTTAGTTTTAAAACTGATGTTGACCCGATGTTAGTCGTTCAATGTAACTGCAAGAGTTGTAGACGGCTTACAGGCTCAATAAACATTGGATGTCTTTATGCGGATACAGAAATCGATTTCGAAGGTGAGACAAATGTCTATGAATTTGCAGGCGGCAGTGGATTTATCAACAAAGCCTATTTTTGCTCAAAATGCAACGTACGAGTTTATAATAAGCCAGCTCCTGAAGTAATGGAAGGTATGGTAAGCATTCCCTTAGGCTGCTTTAATAATACAAGTGAATTAGCACCAAAAGTTGAAATTTGGAGTGAGGAAAAGCTAACTTTCTTATCAAAATCTGGATGCATTTTAGAATCCTTTAAGGGTAACGGAATACCAGAGAGGCTCAATGCTCTTCTTTCTAGTCTGGAAAGTCGCTAGGAATTTTCATTTTTAAAAAGATCTGACTTTAAGAACTCTCCGCATCGGTAGAGTCAAAGATTTTCAACCCATTTTTCCATATTTCTGTTTTTTCAATATCTCCAAGAATTGTATAATATGTCCAAGTGCCACTTTTCTTACCTCGTTTATATTGACCTTTTTTATAGAGCCAACCGTCATATGGATCTATATAAATCCATGGCCCATCCAACTTACCATCCTTATAAGTTGCTTTTATGTATAGCTGACCACCACTACCATACTGCTCTCTTGTGCCATTTAATTTTCCAAGAGTAAAAAACTCAATCTCCTTTGTTTTTCCATTCTCATGATAATATTCCCAAAGATTATCCTTCTTTCCATTTTTAATCGTTCCAGATTCTTTGAGATGACCATTCGGCCAATAAACCTCGATTTTTCCATTGAAGGGGGTATTGGTGAATTTCTCGAAAAATTGGTTTTTTCTCTCGACTAAATTCTCCCACGTTTTCGGCTCAGAAAGGCATATATTTGTGGGTAAAATCATTAATATGCCCAAAAAAACCGCAGTGGGAACAATTAGTTTAAAATCTATTTTTCTGTTGTTTTGAGGCATACTTTGTCTATTCAAAGCTCTTACATTTTTCCATTAAATCACTACTGTTACCAAAGATAGTGTCCTCGCATAGCTTATCAATTGAAATTAACTCTAACATCTACCTAATAAAATATGGTAAATTTCTTGGTCTTGCTATTGTCTTTTTCCATTATTCCTAAGATAACCTTATCATGTCAGATGTTTTCACTAGTGTAGTTTTGGTTACCTTTCCCTCAGAGATTCAATATGATAATTGGTTAGCAAAGTTCAGAACTTTCTACAATAAGAAAGCTATGGAGTTTCTTCGTGAAAACGGACAAATTTCACAACGTGCTACTAGGGTCTAGGGTGATGATGTGATTAGAATAACAATCATATGGACTTACAGAGATGATGATGCTTATGAAAAATGCCAAAAATTTCATGGTCAATGGGGAAAAGTAGGGGGTCAGTTTATTGCAAAAGCTTCTGGGTATAGGGGGTACGAAGTTTGGAGTGATTTAGACGTTACGTCTCCAGAATAATTGGAAGGCTTTCAAGCGATCTCATTGCATTATTCGGTTTCCAGATAGCTTTATTCGCAGGTTTTATCACTTTTACTAGTTCAGTTAAGGAGCTGGCAAGAGCTGTTATCTCAGCTCTTGCCAAGGTTTGGCCCACACAATTGTGAACACCTACACCAAGAGCCAAGTGGCCTATAGTTCTCCGGGTAACATCGTATTTATATGGGTTTTCCCACACTTCAGGATCAGTGTTCGCTGATCCTAATACGCAAAGTATTTTTGTTCCCTCCTCTATAGTTACACCAGATACTTCAGTGTCTGTAGCAGATGTACGGCAAAAAGCCTTCACAGGGCTTGTTAATCGTAAGGATTCTTCTACTGCATTACCTACTAATGATGTATCGTTTTTTACTAATAGAAACTGTTCTGGATTTTCTGCTAAGCACCATAATAAATTTCCAATTGCACTCACCGTGGTATCGATGCCTGCTGATAATAATGATCTCACTAACATTCCCGCTAAT
>CACBNQ010000076.1 GCA_902540655.1 uncultured Alphaproteobacteria bacterium
TTAAGGTTTCATGGTTTTTGACCAGAGCCCTCCACGGTAGCAACATAGTATAGAAACAATACTAAGAATTAAAACGATCGTTAATGCGAGCCAAAATTGCTTATCTCCTCCCAGAAGCACTATCAAACTTCCTAAAATTGCACCGCAAAACATCTGCATGGCACCTAAAATTCCACTTGCTGAGGCTACACGTTTTTGTTCAACAGATGAAAGTGCCAAGACTAATACATTTGCTAAAATGAGTCCATTGCCTAACCCAAACATAAAACAGGTTGAAGCAAGTGTTAATGGAGTGCTAATAAACGGTATTCCAGACAAAAACATCAAAACAATAGATAATAAACACCAAAAACACCCTAAAAGGGAAAACCGTTCTAGACCTAGCCAGTTTGAGTACCTATTACTAACAACATTTCCGATTATATAACCTATACTAGTTAAAGAAACCAAAGCCCAAACTCTGTCGGCGAGGCGCCCAAGCGCTCAAATTGATAAGGCATAAAACCGGCCATTGAAAAGAAAAAAGCGGCTTGAATGGAGGAAACACCTGCAAAATAAAGAAAAGAACTTTGTTTAAATAAGTATCTAAAATCTATAAATGTTGCCCTTAAAGTAAGGTACTTTTTTTTATCTCTAATTGTTTCAGGCGAGTGTATGAGATTTAGTAAAAAAACAAGAGACCCAAAGATAAATAGAGTTAAAAAGTTTACTTGCCATCCGTAATTCTCACCAATCAAGCCACCAAAAGCAGCACTGAGAATAGGGAAAATAGCCATAGAAGCTAATAAGGTCGACATTTTAGCTGCTGCTTTTTTTACTCCATAACTTTCAGTCAACATTACTCTTGGCATTGAAAGACAAGCCGCTGCACCAATTCCCTGCAAAAATCTGAAAAATATAAAAAACTCAAAAGCTAAATTAAAAGATGCTAAAATTCCACCTAATGAAAAAAGAGAAGCTCCCATTATCAACACTATACGTCTTCCAATTAAATCAGACAAAGGCCCCCAAAAAACCTGAGAAATACATATAGCTATAAGATAAATGGTTATTGTTAACTGAACTTCATTTGAACTAACGTTGTAATGATCTTTTATTAGTAAAATTACAGGGCTGATAAAAGCTAGACCAGTCACAGAGACAGCAGAGGCTGTAGATAGTGCGATTATTGAAGGATTTTTTGTTTGCAAAATATTTTTTTCTGTAAGTTTTATCATGGTTTGAAAGAGAACAACAATTTAACTATTTTCATATGAGCGAATACATTTAAGAAATTGAAAAAGGTTCTAAAACTATTTCTTTATCGACAAATCTACATTTCTCCGTGGCATCCAAGAGAGTTCGACAATTATCAGTCATTATTCCGTCCACTCCCATACCGATAAGACTCTCCATATCGTTCCTCTTATTAATTGTCCAAACATGTATTTTTATTCCATTTTTTTTGCAGTAGTCTAATAATTTGTTAGATACAAGTTTATAGCCTAAATAGCTCTTTGGAATCTGAAGATAACTAGCATCGTATTTAACTTCATTATTGAGTTTTATGCCCAAGATAAGCGAGAACACCTCTCTTTGACTAAAAGAAAAAGGGATATCTCTTTTTAAAAACTTTCTCATATAATTAATAGTATTATGGCTGAAGGAACCCAAACAAAGGTTATAAAATGATTTATTACTATTAATAAGATTTACTAGCCCTTTAGCAGCATTTATGTTTTTAGCATCGAGGTTAAAGATCACGTCATGAAATTTTCGTAGTAATAAATCAATTCTAGGAATTCTATGTTTCCCTTTTATTAATATTTGATCTAAATCTTCTGAGTTAAGTTGGTCAATATTAATATTAATTCCAACAACCCTTTTTAAATTATAATCATGCATGGCATATAGAACTCCATCCTTGGAGATTTGTACATCGGTTTCGAGCCATCTATATCCTAGCGCATAGGCATCAGCGAAAGCTTCAAAAGTATTTTCAAAAGCTACCTCGGTACCCCCTCTGTGAGCTATTGGTGTAAAAATATGCTTGCACATTTATATTTTTTTTATTTTTATCATCTTCATATTTGATAGTAATACAAAAATGAGTAGATATGAAAAATGACAGACCCTTCAGAGATTAGATATGCTAAAATACAAGAAAGACTTGAACCATGCGTTACTGAACTTAATACAAAAAACAAAACTGTTAAAGTCGATTGGTATATACCAATTGAGTTTTGTCATACTAAAGGAACAATAGCGCACGGAGGAACTGTCTCCTTTATCTTAGACGCTTCAATGTTTTTTGTGGTCGATCTTATCCATAAAGGCTATACCACTGGGCTAACTTTAGGATTAAATATACAATATTTAAACCCATGCCGACCTGGCAAGGTAACAACAGAAGCCTCCATCCTCCGCGAGGGAAAGAATTTTGCGTTTACTCAATGTCAATTAATCCAAAACAATATCACAGTATCTTCAGGAACTCAGCAAATGTCACTTTACCATAATGAAATAGCTCAAGATAGCTCATGGTTCACACCAAAACCTTACAAAGTGATTAATTAGATACTATTAGCTATATTTCTTGGTGTGTTCCACCAGGGATCATCATTGTAGGCTCTAAGATCAACTTCATGTGTCCAGGCTGACCTATGTTGGTCAGCAAGATGATAATAGGTCTCAGCTATTTTCTCAGGTAACAATAAACCGTCTTTTCCTAAACCCTTTTCCTTTCGCAATGCTTGATATGCTTCTTCACCCAGCATTTTTCCTAGCGTATCGGGGGCATCGACAGCTCCATCAATGATAATATGTGTCGTATGTATTCCTTTACTTGAAAACTCAGCGTTTAGCGTCTGGCAAAGCATA
>CACBNQ010000077.1 GCA_902540655.1 uncultured Alphaproteobacteria bacterium
TCCTTATGTAGAGAAGTTGATCAGTTCAGGTATATTGGCGGTAGCTTTATTCCCACAAACACCTACCAATAAAAAGTCGTCTGATTGTGAGGAAGCTTGGAATCCAGAAAACTTAGTGAATATCGCTACGAGGCAATTGAAAAAAAAATTTCCTGAACTGATTGTAATGCTCGATGTGGCGCTCGATCCCTATAACATTGATGGTCATGATGGTCTTCTAGTAGATGGAAAAATAATTAATGATGAAACCTTGATAGCGCTAGAAAAACAGGCCTTGGTTCAAGCTGATTCTGGAGCGGATATACTCGGTCCATCGGATATGATGGACGGCAGGATTAAAAAAATAAGAGTTGCCCTTGAAGAGAAGGGTTTCAAGGATACACTAATTATGTCATACGCAGCTAAATTTGCGTCAGCTTATTACGGGCCATTTAGAGAAGCAGTTGGAGCACAAGGTTTACTAAAAGGTGATAAAAAAACTTATCAAATTGATCCACCTAACATTCAAGAAGCAATTAGAGAAGTTGGTGAAGATATAAATGAAGGGGCAGATATGGTTATGGTAAAGCCCGGAATGCCTTACCTTGATATTATTTCTGAAGTAAAACGAAAGTTTAGCTTTCCAACTTTTGCTTACCAAGTTTCAGGAGAATACTCAATGATAAGAGGAGCTATTGAAAATAATTGGCTCGATAAAGATATTACAATAATCGAAAGCCTTAATTGCTTTAAAAGAGCCGGATGCGATGGAATATTAACATATTTTGCACCTGAAGCCGCAGACATATTAGACAAGAGTAGTAGTGGTTGAAAATGTTGGTAATTTCATCATTTAAAGCGATAAAAAATTGTATTTTTTTATCTATAATTACTTTCTTCCTTTTATCATGTCAGAATGTAGACCATAGGAATAGTGGTAACGTGATCAACAGAGATGCAGAGCTAGTTTTACAAACTTTATTCGAAATTGATCCGGACACAGTAAGCATATACAAAAATGCTCCAGCAACTCTTATTATTCCAAGAATTACGAAAGCCGGACTTGTAATAGGGGGAGCATATGGAGAGGGCGTGTTAAGAATAAATGAAGCACCAGTTGATTATTATTCATTGGCATCTGCTTCATATGGATTACAGATAGGAGCTCAACAATATTCGAATATCATTTTTTTTATGACAGAAGAAGCATTACAAAAATTCAGGGTTACAGATGGCTGGGAGCTCGGAGCCGATGCTGAAGTGGTATTTAGAGATAAAGGCTACTCAATAGGTGTTAGTTCAAAAACAATTTCTAAACCCGTTTATGCTGTAGTGTTTGACCAAAAAGGTCTACTAGCGGGTACCTCATTAGTTGGTGCAAAGTACTCAAGATTAATTAGGTAGCCTTTCAGTTATCAAACCTCGTTAAAAGGCTAGAAGTATCAAAATTAGAACCCCCATTTCGTTGAATTTCTGCATAGAATTGGTTGACTATAGAGGTTATTGGAAGTGAAATATTATTATTGCCTGCGTGATCAAGGCATATACCAAGATCTTTTCTCATCAATTTTACGGCGAAACCAAAATCAAATTTACGATCGACCATTGTCTCACCTCTATTACTGAGTTGCCAACTACCAGCTGCGCCTTGCGAAATTGCACTTAACACTTTCTTAGTATCCAACCCACTTTTTTCAGAAAATGAAATAGCTTCTGAAAGGGCTTGGATAAGTCCTGCTATACAAATTTGGTTAACCATTTTTGCTATTTGTCCTTTTCCAGGACCTCCAATTAAAGTAATATTTTTTGCATAGGCTGCAATTATTGATTTTATTTTTTCAAAAATTGAATTTTCACCGCCAATCATCACGGTTAATTCCCCTTTTACAGCACCAACTTCTCCTCCTGAGACCGGAGCATCTAAAAAATGAATATTGAGTTTTTTAGCTTTTTTTGAAAGCTCAACAGCGATGTCAGAGGAAGTCGTAGTGTGATCAATAAAAACACTACCAGGTTTCATAGAAGAAAAAGCTGTATCTTTTCCTAAAGTTATTTCTCTCAAATCCGTGTCATTACCAACACAACTAAAGACAATATCACTATCTGAAACCGCTTCTTTTATTGAAGTGGCATATGTTCCAATGTTGTTTTTAATCCACAATTTTGATTTTTCTTCTGACCTATTGTAGACAGTCACGTCGTAACCCTCTTTTGAGAGATGCCCTGCCATTGGGAAACCCATTACTCCTAATCCAATAAAGGTAATTTTTTTCATAACTTGATCCTAAATAATTGAACAATCTTGTTAGTATAATATAATCTGATTTTTAAAAAAGTTGATATAATGAAAATACTATTAAAAACAATGCCTTATATTTTCATGGCATTGATCTTAATTTCCCTCCTAATCTTAGGATTTTTCTTCTTTTTAAGTTATCAATCCTTGCCAAAATATAGAAAGGACGTATTCTCTTCTGATATTCAATCAAGGGTCTCTATAAAAACAGATTTATACGCGGTTCCACATATCACAGGACAAAGCGATAATGAGACTTTTTTTGGTTTAGGATATATTCATGCACAAGAGCGCCTATGGCAAATGACTTATCTTAAACGCATATCACAAGGTCGTTTATCTGAAATTAGTGGCCCAGAAACGGTGCTCCTAGACTCATTTATGAAATCTCTGGATCTACAAACTCTAGCAAAGCAGATTTTTCAAAATTTATCGCCGGACTTAAAGAAAATTCTAACATCTTATTCCAAAGGCGTTAATTTCAGACTTAAAGAAATACAAGATCAGGGTCTAGGTCGTGGATCCCCTGAATTTTTTTTCCAATCTCCAGAGGTCACCCCATGGAGCCCTG
>CACBNQ010000078.1 GCA_902540655.1 uncultured Alphaproteobacteria bacterium
AGCATGGGGGTCGTCTTTTTCATTTGTTGACGACCAAGATCTTTATTTTGAAAAAATAAATTTGGCTAACAAAAACGAATATCTTTCACCTTCGGGATACAAACGATTTTCAACTCAGAAAAAGTTAATAAAGGTAAAAAATAATGCTACCATCAGTTTTGCAGTCAGGCGAACTGAAAATCGTGTTATAATACCTCACCAACTATATGAAATGGAATCTATGGTTCCTGATGGTTTTCTTGTTTCTTTGGCTTGGACGGGGTTTAAAAATAACGATAAGACCCTTGAAACCTTCGTAAACTTAATGTCTGCAAAAAGCTTAGATGAATTTAAAACTAATAGGTTGCGAAGCAATAGCTTCAATTTGATTTTGGTAGTTGCTGATGAAACGGAAGTTAATTCTGTATTTATTGGGAATTCCCCTAAAAGAAAAAAGGAAAATGAGACAAAGGGGCAAGTTATTTCGCCTGGCTGGAAGATTGAGAATCAATGGCGCTTAGATGAAAAAAAGGAACCCAAACCTTTTCCTGGTTATAGAAAACACGGACTCTTTCTTAATACAAACAATAGCTTTTCAAAAAGCCCTTTCCCGGATCATATGAGTTTCAATTGGGGTAATGAACAAAGACTTCTAAGAGCAACAAAAATGGTTAGCAAAAGAGAATTTCATAGTACTGAAAGCTTTAAAGAACTCCAAAATGATTTTATTTCAGAGCCTGCACGTACTTTATTACCACTCATGGGAAAAGAACTTTGGTTTCAGTATGATAATAAAGATCCAGATGACATCAATGAGATCAAGGCCCGAAGTCTAGAACTTTTAACAAATTGGAATGGTAATATGTTGGCTGGCTCACCAGAGCCGCTTATTTATGCAAAATGGGTTGAAACATTCATACAGATGCTTCTCGAAGATGAACTGAGTTTCAATCCTTCATCTGCAAATATGGCCAGCCCACTATTTTTGGAAAAAGTACTTAGAAACTACGAAAATGCTGCAGCATGGTGTGACATAAAACATTCCGATAAAATTGAAACATGTGTAGAGTTATCCAAAAAATCACTGACAAAAAGTCTTCGAAAATTAAAGGAAGTATATGGATCCGACATAAACAATTGGAGATGGGGTGATGAGAGAAGAATTAACCATCCTTCTTTTTCGGTTAATGGCGTTCTAATCCCAAAGTTCTTGCAAGAAATTTCGAGCGAGATTTCTGGAAGCGAACACACTTTAAATTCAACAATGTTAAGGGACTTATCTAATTATAAATTAGCAAAGGGTAGCTCATTCAAAATGATAGTTGACTTTTCTTCACCAACTAAAAATATGTTTATTATTCCTTCTGGGCAAAGTGGACATTTAATATCGAGGCATTACGATGATCAAACAAGTCTTTGGAAAAGTGGAAATTATATATACTTGTCTGGGGTTAGGGACTTGATACTAGGCGGAGCTAAGGGCGAGATTATTATTCATCCTTTGTCAATCGAATAGTTTTTTGCATTTAATTAATGATCCGATAAGAGTATTAATTTCATGTTCGGTGTTGTAAAGGGCGAGACTTGCTCTGCAAGTAGCAGGCACTCCGATATAGTTCATCAAAGGTTGCGCGCAATGATGACCGGACCTGACTGCGACACCATTTGCATCTAATATTGTCGCTATATCGTGAGCATGCGCGCTCCCCTCCATAGAAAAAGAAAATATAGCGAGATTATCCTTGTGAAAACAGTGTCTAACCAACCAATCTAACTTCTCTAACTCAGTTCGTGTATAATCTGAAATCGACATTTCATACTCTAAAACTGATTTTCTGTCTAAATTTTGGACAAAGTCTATCGCAGCACCAAGACCGATTATTTCGGCAATCCCCGGTGTGCCAGCCTCAAATAAAAATGGAGATTCATTATAAATTACATCGTCTTTTGTGACACTTTTTATCATCTCTCCACCACCATTAAATGGGACCATTTCATTTATTCTTTGTTTAGAAACGTAAAGTACTCCAGTGCCAGTTGGCCCAAAAAGCTTATGTCCTGTAAATGTATAAAAATCACACCCAATATCTTCGACATTGATTTCCAAATGAACAATAGCTTGAGAACCATCCAATACAGTCACAATTCCTCTTTCTTTGAGTGCTTTACAAATTTTCTTAACATCAAGGATGGAGCCGAAAACATTGGACATGTGTGTTATGCATACCATTTTTGTTTTTGAAGAAATCTTTTTTTCGATCATATCTAATGATATTTGACCGTTCTCATCTGGATCAATCCAAATAAGCTTAACGCCTTTTCTAGATCTTAAAAAATGCCAGGGCACGATATTAGCGTGATGCTCTAACGTTGACAGAATAATCTCATCTCCGGACGCAAGGTTTTGGTTAGCCCAACCGTATGAAACAAGATTTAATGCCTCAGTAGATCCTGATGTAAATATTATTTCCTCTTGAAACGAAGCTCCTAAGAAAGCAACAACCTTGTCTCTTACTGCTTCATATTTTTCGGTCGCGAGATTAGATAAGTAATGCAACCCTCTATGAACATTTGAATATTCGCTTTCATAACATTTTTTTACAGCTTCTATGACTCTAATCGGCTTTTGTGAAGATGCTCCATTGTCTAGGTAAACCAAAGGCTTATCGTTTACTTTCTTATTCAGTATTGGAAATTCTTTTCTAAATTCTAAAACATCAAACATTTGGCAAGTCACCGACTAATAAAAATTGTATAATTGATATAAATAT
>CACBNQ010000079.1 GCA_902540655.1 uncultured Alphaproteobacteria bacterium
GGTATCCAAAAATGAAGCAGTCGTATTCATAGAAGCAATGAAAATGGAGTACAAGTTAGTTGCGCTTAAAAGTGGGAAAGTTATAGGATTAAAAAATAAAAAAGGTGACTTGATTGAAAAAGGTGAGACACTTTTAGAAATAGAATAAGATGGTTGAGACAATAAGTATTTTTGAGGTAGGTCCCAGAGATGGTCTGCAAAACATCAAAAATGAAATCCCAATAAACAAGAAAATCGAACTAATTAATATCCTTAGTACTACAGGAATAGAAAAAATTGAATGTGGTAGTTTTGTGAGTGCAAAGTGGGTTCCTCAGATGAGGGGCACCGATCAAATTTTTGAGGAAATAAAAAGAGGAGACGGTGTTAAATACACCGCTTTGACACCAAACCTAAAGGGTTTTGAAAATGCATTGCAAGCTAAGGTAGATGAGGTCGCAGTCTTTGCTGCTGCGTCGGAGACTTTTTCTCAAAAAAATGTTAATTGCTCAATAGACGAAAGTTTAGCAAGATTCCGAGATCTTTTCAAAAAGGCTAGTGAAAAAAAAGTGCCAGTAAGAGGATACGTATCGTGTATAGTTGAATGTCCCTATGAGGGTAAAATTTCTCCAGAGAGTGTACTAAAAGTTGCGTCACAGCTCCTAGACATGGGTTGTTATGAAGTTTCCTTAGGAGATACAATAGGCAAGGGTACACCTAAAACTATTGAGGAACTTCTCAAGGTGCTATGTTCCGATATAAATCAAAAAAAACTTGCAGGACATTTCCATGATACATCCGATACGGCTATAAGAAATGTCGAAATCGGACTAAAATACGGACTATCAACCTTTGACTCCGCAGTAGGTGGACTTGGAGGGTGTCCTTATGCTCCTGGTGCGAAAGGTAATCTAAATACGCGTAATTTAATTGAGGCGTTTGGTATCAACAGCTTCAGTGAAGATTTAGATTTAGATAAAATAAAGTTTGCGGAAAAACATATAGGTAAGCTTAACCAATACTAATAATTGTACTAATATCATGGGTTTGTGTTTGTTTACGCAACGTAATGTAACTTCCTCTTCTATATTTAACTACTAGTAGCATCTCAATTATAGTACAGTTACTAGAGATTCCAGGTGTTAGAAATAAATGTATCAGCCACTTGAAAGAGCCACAGGCACGCTAAAAGCTACAATAAAAGGTAGTCATAATAGAATTGGTGAACTTTATCAAGAAGGCTCATCAAGGCTTTTTTTTCCTAAAAACTTTTCAAAAATTAAGGAATGTGTTGTCATTAATACAGCTGGCGGTATCACAGGTGGTGATAAATATAAGTGTTCGATAGAAGCCTCTGAAGAAAGTTCGATTGTAGTTACAACACAGGCGTCAGAAAAGGTTTATAAAGCGAGCAATGGATCAGCTGAGGTCGAAGCGACTTTTTTTGTGAGTAAAAACAGTAAATTACTTTGGCTACCCCAAGACACCATTCTTTTTTCAAAGAGTGATCTCTCAAGAGACATTACAATACGTATCGAAGATAACTCAGAATTTCTTGCTTTTGATCAGATAGTTCTTGGCCGATCTGCAATGGGAGAAAATATTCAAAAATCGAATTTTAATGATAGGTGGAAAATATATAAGGGAGATAAATTGATATATTTTGATCAGTCAGGGTGGAGAGAAAGTGTCCCATTACACTGCGCTGGTTTAAAGGATATAAAGTCTTATGCATCATTTTATTACGTGGGGCCCAAATCAGTGGGTTACGAACAAAAATTGAAAAATCTGAAAAAAGATAATAAAAATGTATGCTTTGGAAGCACTCTAAGAAATGATTGCTTGCTGGTACGAATGTTTGGATTAGATGCAAAAGCAATTAAAGATAGAGCTATACATTTACTATTAGAGATTTGGCAAGTGGATACACCTGACGTGTGGAAAGTATAAATAAGGGAGATATAAATGAATCTGTCGCCTCGTGAAAAAGATAAACTAATGATAGCAGTGGCAGCAATGGTTGCAACTGACCGTAAAAATAGGGGAGTGAAACTAAACCATCCAGAAGCTATAGCTCTTATAACAAATTTTGTAATGGAGGGAGCAAGAGACGGTCGGTCAGTAGCGGACCTTATGTCAGCTGGAGGAACCATAATTTCCAAAGAGGATTGTATGGAGGGGGTAGCTGAAATGATACATGAGGTTCAAGTTGAAGCAACGTTCATAGATGGGACTAAATTAGTGACAGTGCATCACCCAATTAGATAGAGGAAAAAATGATACCAGGAGAAATAATTATATCAGACAAAGAGTTGGAGATTAATTCAGGCTCAGAAGCTATAGAAGTTGAGGTGTCCAACACAGGAGACCGCCCTATTCAAGTAGGAAGTCATTATCATTTTTTTGAGACTAATGAAGCATTAAAATTTTCTAGAGAGAAATCAAGAGGTATGAGGCTTGATATTATCTCTGGAACGGCGATACGATTTGAGCCGGGCCAAACTAAAACTGTAAATTTAATTTCTTTTCATGGTGATAGAAAAGTATACGGGTTTAATAAAAAAATAATGGGTGATTTATAATGGCGCAGAAAGTTTCTAGAGAAAAGTATGCAAGCATTTTTGGGCCAACAACTGGAGACAGAGTGAGATTGGCTGACACTGAACTATTTGCAGAGGTTGAGCACGACTATACTATATATGGTGAGGAGGTAA
>CACBNQ010000080.1 GCA_902540655.1 uncultured Alphaproteobacteria bacterium
TAAATAACCTAGGGCTTTTGAAAGTGATTTCGGAAGCCTTTCATTTTGGAAGATATATTAAAGAATTTTTTTTCAAAAAAATTTTAAACATCAAAATACGTGGAACATTTTCTAGGTTATAAGTTATTACCGCAAGATGAAATAAATTTAGGAAGTTTATTGTTCTCATTTCTGTCGCTTCAATTAAGATCATTATCGATGCAGTTCAAAAAACAATATAAAGCTATCAGCGAATTTCACGTACATTTAATAAAAAGATTGGCCATTTATAAAAAGTGCAAAAATCAAAATAGAAGTCTTCAATCGCTACCTGTTCAGATCTTATAAATACATAAGTTGGATCTACTGCCATTGTTCTTTATTATCAACTAAACGCTAGAGATAATAGTGCCAGGTCCAAAATCTTTAATTTCACCCGTAATGGCATGGTAATTGCCTACATGCTTTGAGTAAATAAAAACCTTTTATTGCAAGCACTGAAATATTTGGTTGTATATGAGCGAATTGTCATAGAGCTGCCATCTCTGCCGAAGCTACAATCTTTATTAGAAAGAAGCAATTTGTTTACTGTTAAAGAAAGAAAGTTGAATGTATGTTTGATTATAATGAAAAAATAAATAAAGAAGCTTCAAAAAAAATGACTTCAGACATCGAAAAAAAAACATTGCCTTCTTATGTAGCAAGATTAAACGGACTTGATGCCGCGCGTAGCAAAAGAATTTATAAAGCACTGAGTAAACTATCGGAAAAAGCTGTCTTGGCCTTAACCAATAAAGATATGCGAAGTTTTAGTATTTTTACAGATAAAATGCGACCACTGATGAGTTATATTCTTACAAATTCGGTAACTCTGAGTGAATACGTAACAAAGGGTAACATCCAACGGGGACTTGACGAAAAGTTATTGATGGAGGAGTTAGAGGAGTTTGTACCGAAACTTACACAAAACCTAAAAATAATTGAAAATGCTCGCAAAGCTATTTCGGCAATTCCATTTAGCCCAGTTGTTTTTTCATCACGCGACGTTACCGATGCATATTTAGATTACATTATTCCTTTGGTCTGGGATTTTGAATTTGATGTAGTTATTCTAATCAGTCTGGACGATGCCCGACTGCTTGAATTCCTAATAGCACGCGGGCAAAAACGCTTTATCTTAATTGGCAGCACTCTTGATGACTCTATAATAAAAGATAAACTTGACTCGAAAGAAATATTTTATTCGGCCTTTAAAGATGGATCTATAATCCGAGATATGTTTTATTCTATTCATGGGGTTCCACCAACAAGATTTACAGCTATTGATTGTGGGATCGAAAAACAAAATCCAAAAAAAATTGAAGAGTTATTTGAAAAAGCTGAGCAAGGACGTGTTGCGAATTGGCACCAATTTAATACAATAAACCGAGCGGATGCCGTTAACGTACTCGATAATTTACATAATCTGGTCCGTTATCAACAGGTTTCTGATTTCAATGGAAAATTCAAGGGGATCCCTGCTATAATTGTTAGCCCAGGTCCTTCCCTTAAAAAAAATATTAGCATTTTGAAAAAATTTAAGGATAAGGCACTTATCGTTTGTGTATTGAGAGCTCTTGGCACTCTCTTAAGAGAAAACATTGAGCCCCACATCGTTATTCAGATTGATCCTCACAACCTTAAGACAATGTATACGGAGTGGAATGGTGCAAAATCAAATCTATGGGAAGAATGGTTGGAGAAGAATGATACCTCGCGCATTAAGATGTTCGTAGGCTCTATTTATTCGCATCCAGAAATATTCGATATTGACGTTAAAAACTCGTGCTGGATGAACCCTTCAGTAGAAATAAGCAATCAACTACCATTGGAGATTTATCAATACAAAAGACCAGGAGGGTCAGTATCACATACCGCTCTCGATCTTTTAGTATCATTTGGATGCAGTTCAATCGCCTTAATTGGGCAAGATCTTGCTTACTCAAAAGATGATGTTTATATCGACTCTGCTGCAACCCATAAAAAGGGAGATAACGTTTCTAAACGAAAATTTGGTGAAGATATCGAAGTTGAGGGTTTTGATGGTAAACCTGTGGTCACAAATAATGTTTTTTTGCACTTTGCGAGACTCTTTAATATTTTTGCCGAAGAACTAAACGAAACCGATGTAAAGCTTTTTAATTGCACAGAGGGCGGTTTATTTGTTGCAGGCTTCAATCACTGTAAGTTAGAGACATTTTTTGAGAATGAGTGTTGTCAGTCAATAGAAAAAAAACTTGCAGAAATACTTGAGAAACAAAAAATTAGTGGATCAACTGATAGAAAGAGCCATGCAAACATGATTAAATTTATTGGAAAAAATTTGTTACTATGTGAGGAAATTTCACGTTTATTGAAAAAGTTGCAACCTGTGTTTCAAAAAGTACATAAAGTTGATCATGATTTGGAAAAGTTTGATAAAATACAAAATAAGATAGTAAAAAAAATGAAGCTGAATGAGTTCTACACCTTCGCTCTTCAAAAGGATACACATATTCTTCAATCTGGATTGAGAGCTGAAAATTCGGTTGAATCACAACTGGAGTTTCATGAGGAATTTTTAGAGGCAGTAAGAATTGTTAAC
>CACBNQ010000081.1 GCA_902540655.1 uncultured Alphaproteobacteria bacterium
AAAAATATCCAAAGTGCCTTTGTTGGATATGTATTTGGAGATTCCACATCAGGTCAGCGGGCTTTGTATCATGTTGGCATGACAGGTATTCCAATTATAAATGTAAACAATAACTGTTCCACAGGTTCCACAGCACTCTATTTGGCAAGGCAAGCGATAGAAAGTGGTTCTAGTGATTGTGTTCTGGCTCTGGGCTTTGAGCAAATGCGACCTGGAGCACTAGGTGACATCTACACTGACAGGCCAAGTCCTTTTGGTGAATTTAATGAAACCTGCGAACAGTTAGTAGGGAATGCAGAAATTCCATTAGCGTTACGTTACTTTGGAGGTGCTGGAAAATCACATATGGATAAGTATGGTACCACCATGAAAGATTTTGCAAAAATTAGAGCTAAGGCAAGCAGACATGCTGCTAAAAATCCGTTAGCCCTATTCAAAAAAGAGGTCAGTGAGGAAGAAGTAATGGAGTCTCCAATTATGTGGCCAGGTGTTATGACCAGATTAATGGCTTGCCCACCAACCTGTGGTGGGGCTGCTGCTGTCTTAGTTTCTGAAAAGTTTGCGAATAAACACAATATCGATTCCAGTGTGAAGATTTTAGCGCAAGCGATGACAACTGATTACGAGTCTACTTTTTCAGAGAAGGATATGATGCAATTAGTTGGCTACGACATGACTAAGGAGGCGGCAAAAAATGTATATCAGCAAACTGGGATTGATGTTAAAGATGTGGACGTAGTGGAACTACACGATTGTTTTGCCCACAATGAGCTTATAACTTATGAAGCTCTTGGCTTATGTGAAGAAGGCGAGGCGCAAAAGTTTGTTCAAGATGGAGATAATACTTTCGGGGGCAAGTTTGTCACCAATCCTTCCGGAGGATTACTTTCAAAGGGACATCCATTGGGGGCAACTGGATTAGCACAGTGTTTTGAGTTGACCCAGCAACTTCGTGGGAACGCAGGCGAAAAGCAAGTTGATGGCGCTAAAACAGCTTTACAGCATAATCTCGGCTTGGGCGGAGCGTGTGTAACTACGCTTTACCAAAGTACATAATTTGATCAGCTTAGAGCTATACCCAAGAATTTTGACATTCTTTGGTTAAATTTTGCTATATCGTTAGGGAGCTCTCCTTCTACCATCTTTGCCTGATCAAACAGTAGAAAAGAGGCATCATTTAAAGCATCTTTGTCTGTATCCTTAATCTTATTTAGTTTCTTAATAATATTATGGTCAGGATTTATCTCTAATATTCTGGGCATACCTTTGAAATCTTTATTTTGAATCTTCATTATTCTTTCCATTTGAACATCCATCCCAGTATCAGGTGCTACTAGACAGCATGCGCTGTCAACTAGTTTTGTAGACACTTTAACATCCTGTACGTTTTCACCTAGTATTTCTTTTATTTTTTCGACAAGACCCTTCATGCCTGCCGGTGGCTTCTTCTCTTTCTCCTTTTTATCGTCTGAAAAAGCTGTTAGGTCTATATCACCCTTGGTAATTGAAACAAACTTTCTGTCTTGAAATTCACCTGCCATAGATAACCAAAACGTATCGATCGGGTCCGTTAGAAATAAGACGTCAAGCTTCTTTTTCTTAAATACTTCGAGATGCGGACTGCCTTCAGCCATCTCTTTATTCTCTGCTGCCAAATAGTATATATCTTTCTGTTCAGTGTTCATTTTTTCGATATAGTCTGATAAAAACACGAGCTTGTTCCCATTCATGGACTGGAACTTTGATAATTCCAGAAGTTCTGTCTTTAGGTCAAAATCCTCATAAATTCCTTCTTTAAGAACGATGCCAAATTCATTCCAAAAAGACGAATATTTTTCTTGGTCTTTATCTTTCATCTTTTTCAGTTCGTTAATGACTCGCTTCTTTAATGCCTTAGAGATTTTGTTCAAGGTGACATTATGTTGTAGCATTTCTCTACTAACATTAAGGTCAACGTCTGAGGTGTCGACTATACCTTTAACGAACCTAAGCCATCTTGGTAAAATGCTTTCAGAGTCATCGGTTATTAGGACCCGGTTTGAATAAAGTTTGATCTTAGATTTTACATCCATTTGAAACAAATCAAATGGTCTTGAATCCGGTATAAAGAGAAGATTTATATAGCTCAATGTTCCTTCAACTTTATTGTGTAAGGTGAGTAAAGGTTTATTAAATCCAGCACCTATTTGTTTGTAAAACTCTTCATATTGTTCGGCAGAAATATCTTTCTTCTCTCTTGTCCAAATAGCTGAAGCTTTATTAAGCAATTCAGGTTCATTCTTTTCATCAATAAAATTTACAGAATACATTAAATGATCTGAATACTTTCGAGTTACAAAACCTATCCTTTCTTTATCAAGATATTCCTTTTCGCTCTTTTTTATATGGAGGGTGATTTCTGTTCCGACCTCCTCTTTTTTAGCTTCAG
>CACBNQ010000082.1 GCA_902540655.1 uncultured Alphaproteobacteria bacterium
ACCAAAACTATTGCTCCAATTGTCACTACATGACGCGACATAACTCCTGTCATACCTACTATACCGACGTTTTGGCTAAATGAGGTATTTGGTAACCCTCCAAAAACTCCCGCTACGGCGCTACCCAGTCCATCGGCATATGTTGCACCTGAAATTTCTTCATCGGTTGCTTCTCTACCTGCCCCAGCCTTTGTAGTTGCTGATGTGTCTCCGACTGTCTCTATCGCAGAAACGATACAAACCAATGTAACTGCGATTACAGCACCGAGACTGAATTCAAAGCCGTATGGTAAAGGTGTGAGGCCTGAAAACCAACTAGCTTTCGCTACGGGTGCAAAGTTGACCATTCCTTGCGCAAACGCTAGGATATACCCAGCTATTATACCGATTAATACAGCCGCATTCGATATTAAGCCTTTCCCAAAAAACTTACATATCAAAGCAACAATTACAACAGCACCTGCAACACTCCAATGCATTAGAGAGCCAAAGCTTTCCGCTTCCATTTGGAATTTTGCAGCGCCTCCAGCGGCATACTTTATTGCAACTGGAATTAAATAAAGCCCAATTGCTAGGATAACTAGCCCTGTAACTAGTGGTGGAAATAGCCACCTGATGTCTTTTATTACTGCACCAAGTAGAAAGTGAATTATACCTCCTATTATACAGGATGTTAATGCAACCGATAGACCTTGGGTTGCCGCAATACCTGCTAATACACCTACAAAAGCAAAACTAGTTCCTTGCATGATAGGTAGCTTTGCACCCACTGGTCCAAAACCGACAGTTTGAAATAGTGTTGCTATACCGGCAAAAAGCATAGCCATTTGAATTAAATAGATCTGCTCTGCTCCTCCAAATGCCAATCCTGCAGCACCAGCCACTATTACCGATGGAGTAACATTAGAAGCAAACATAGCAAGGACATGTTGAAGTCCCAAGGCGCTAGCTTCTCCTAATGGTGGTGTCATGTTTGGATCTGCGTATTGACCATTTATGTTTGAATTACTCATCAATTTCTCCTTATATTGTTGTTGATAGAGTACTAGACACAAGATATGCTAATTAAGTATCCATGGCAATATATTAACGCTCCGGTAGTTTTTCAGTGGTTAAACTGTGACAAAGTTCCTACACTACTTAAATCCAACTAATTAAAAGACACACAAGTTGAATAATAAAATTGAAAATACTTTATTCCAGTGCAGAGCAATAAATAAGGAATTTGGAAATGTTAAAGCGAATGACGATATTTCCATAAATATAGGAAACTCCCAAATTCACGCGCTATTAGGTGAAAATGGAGCTGGAAAATCTACGCTTGTAAAAATCATCTATGGGTTACTTCAGCCAGACAGTGGTAGTATGACGTTTTCAGATAAGGAATATTCCCCAAAGAGTCCAAAGGATGCAAGAGCCTTAGGCGTCGGTATGGTATTCCAACACTTTTCCCTATTTGAACCTTTGACGGCATTCGAAAACATTCTATTAGGATTAGATAAGGAAATTGGAGAAAAAGAACTCCATGAAAGTGTAATAATGTTATCTGAAAGTTATGGCTTGGAAGTCAATTTATCTTCTTTCATAGGAGATCTATCAGCTGGAGAACGCCAGAGAGTTGAAATTATTCGTGCTTTGATACAAAAGCCAAAGCTTTTGATTATGGATGAACCAACATCTGTTCTCACACCATTTGAATGTGAGAGCTTATTTAAGACTTTGAAAAAATTGGCTAGAGAAGGAACTTCTATTCTTTACATATCACACAAGTTAAAGGAAATTGCCGATTTATGTGACACGGCATCTGTTCTTAGAAAAGGCGCAATAGTTGGCGAGTATGATCCAAAAAAAATGACACCAAGAGAGCTCGGGGAGATAATGGTTGGCCAATCATTATTCGAACCTAAACGACCAGTGGCTGCAAATAAAAGTAACAAAGTTCTTTCGGTAAAAATAAATGAAGTTAAACCTGATACACAGTTTGGAGTGACATTAAAAAATATTGATCTTGCGGTTTATCAGTCCGAAATTCTAGGCATTGGGGGAGTTGCGGGTAATGGACAAGAAGAGCTAATGCAAATTCTCACGGGAGAGAAAAAAGATCGGAATGT
>CACBNQ010000083.1 GCA_902540655.1 uncultured Alphaproteobacteria bacterium
TAGTAAAGATAGCGTCAGAAACATGGTAAGTTTTTAAAAAACATTAACTTCTAGATGAGTTGGCATGAATTTTGCGATTTTTATTAAAATATTGACAAATCGGTCGTTTATAAAATTACTAGGTTAAAGGACAATAAATGAGTGTCGATTATATCAGCGCATTGAATAAGCAAGGATCTGGACTAAACATCACTCAGATCGTCGACAGCTTAGTGCAAGCTGAAACCGCCCCACTCTCGGGCCAAATTCAAAAGAAAATAGATCAAAAAAATCAGGAAATATCAGGCTACGCACTCGTCGCGGCTGAATTAGGCAAAATGAAAGAATATGCAGCAAGTGTAAAGGGTTCTACTGCATATTCAGTAAATTCCGATAGCGCAGCAGTATCAGTAAGAGTGTTAGATCAGTCACAGGCATCCGATTTTAATGCAACTCTATCGGTTTCAGCACTGGCATCATCTCAAACTTTAGAATTTACTGGTTTTTCAGGAAAAGAAGATCTGTTGGGAACAGGATCAATAAATATTGATTTTGGTACATGGTCATCCTCAAGCTTTGATGTAGATGGAACTAAACCTAGTCAGCAAATATCCATTGCTGATGGTAATAACTCTCTTGCAGACGTGGCTGAAGCTCTGAATAAAATTGACGGTGTTAACGCAACTGTTACTAACAAAGGTGATGGTACCTACTCACTAATAGTTAATTCCAACACAGGCAAAAGTAGTGCATTGAGAATTACGGCAAACGAAGATCCAGAGAGCCCCGGTTTGGCAGTTCTTGACAACACCACTAGTAATAATACGAAACAGGTTGTAGCGGCAAGAGATGCGTTGTTGAACATAAATGGAGTTCAGATCTCAAGAACATCCAACACTATTTCCGATCTTATAGACGGATATGAGTTTACTTTGAAAGAAACTACTTCAAGTGGCGTTTCCGTATCTGGAAAAGTTGACCCCAACCTAGCATTTCAGCAGGTAAAAGAATTTGTTGACACTTTTAATAGTGTGAATGGGACAATAACGCAGCTGACTAAAAGAGGTATAAACGGCGAAGATGCAGGTCCATTGGCAAGAGATGTAGTAATCAGTGGTATTCAGAGGGAAATCAGGAGCCTTGTAACAAGTGGGCTGCCAGGATATGAAGATCGCCCGCGGTATATATCTGAATTGGGAGTAAAAACAGAGAGAGATGGATCGCTCAGTATTTCTGAAGGAGATTTCAAGAAGGCATTTCAAAGAGAACCGATGCTTTTTGATGTTATGATGAATTCAATCGGACGATCTGACAATCCATCTGTTCGCGTATACAATGATAGCGATGTATTAAAGCCAAAAGGTGGTATTTATGACTTTGTTACTGAAGCAAACGGAGAAAATGCAACTATTAACGGCTCTTCAATAACAGGTGGCGCTATTGAGGGAGGGAAATATCGGTATGCTGGCGTTTCGGGAGACATAGCTGGACTTAAGTTGGAGTCAACTGGGCTAGTTACATCAGCAAGGGTATATTTTGGTGAAAGTTTACTGAGCAAGCTGACGACTTATCTGGATGATGTAACGTCCCCAGTTGGAACGCTGGCTAAAAGTACTACAAAAGCAAATTCTTCCATTACCGAATTTAATGAGGAAATGGTTAAAATTGATGATAGGATAGTGTCTCTTACTGATCGTTACATGACACAATTCGCGGCAATGGAATCTGCTGTAACCAGCTTTAAAAAAACTGGTGAGTTTTTAACGGGCTTTATCGACTCCTTAAATCAAAACGACTAGTTATATAATCAAGCTTCTTTTTTGTTCACAGCAATTTTAGCGCTGGTTTTTTTACAGAATAATTTTAAAAATTAAACGGTCTATGTACCAGATATTAATGAAGTGGTTCGAGATGCCATTCGAAGTGAGAACTTTTTTTACAGGCTATGTACATATAAATTTTACGTCATTTTAGTGGCTTTATGTAATGTAAAGGATATTTATTTGCTAAACAAATAGAAAAGAGGTCGTTACTATATTTGACGGCAATATCTCTTATTGTTTATAAATAACCTAGGGCTTCC
>CACBNQ010000084.1 GCA_902540655.1 uncultured Alphaproteobacteria bacterium
TTTCTGAAAGTATAGGTACCAGCTTTAAAACCCTCGAACGCAGAATTATAATCTGCGAAGTATTCAATTCTAAATTTATCGAAGTTATATCTACCTTTATTAATTGGAAGATCATGACCCCAGTAGTTTGGATTTTTTTTGTATATAATCTGTTTACCTACATCTACTTTATCCAAAATATATGGCCCCGAGCCTAAAGCAGGAGTTAAGGTTGATGCTTCAAAATCTACTTTGTTATCTGTAAAGTATTTTTCTGAAAAAATCGGCAATCCACCGACCGTATTAATTAAATCTCTTTTTGGTACCTCTTCGTTGAAAATAAATTTTATTTTACGATCCGAAATAAGTTCCGCCGATTGAATATCTTTTTCCAACACTGCTCTAAAAGAAGGAAGACCTTTTTCTTTAAGTAATTTATACGAAAAAAGCACATCTTTAGCGGTTAAAGGCGATCCGTCAGAGAATAATACTTCACTCCTGAGCGTAAAAATAACCCATGAACGGTCCTCTGGATATTCAATCTCTTTTGCAATTAATCCGTATGCTGAGTCTATTTCATCAGACGTACCTTCTAGTAGGCTTTCAAAAAATATTGATGAGTACGCTCCTGCTCTTCCCTTTCTCGTGTAAGGATGCATTGAGTCGAACGATCCAAACGCCCAAAAAGAAATTTCACCTCCTTTTGGAGCATCAGGATTCACGTAAGATAAATGCTTAAAGTCTTTTTCGTACTTCAAATCCCCAAAAGTTGAGATACCGTGAGATATAATTTCGTTTTGCGCCATACAAGCACTTGTAGTGAGAAAGAAACATAGCGCAGTTATAAAAGATTTGAGTTTATCCATTTGAATATTTCCTGTATAGATATCTAATGTTCAGTGACTAGTGTAGAATATAGTCGTATTGTAATTGGATTCCAACTGTTCGTATTCAAATGAAACTTAAACGCATCATAACCTTAATACTTTTATTTATCTTCATCTTAACCGGTAACAGTTATGCTGAGACAAAAAATATAGGAAATGATGAAATTAAGAGACTGATGTCGCTAGGCATTCCGCTTATCGATGTAAGACGTAGAGACGAATGGGTTTCAACCGGTGTAATTGAAAACAGCTATCACCATACTTTTTTCGAGAAAGATGGAACTTACGATTTCAAAGGATTTATTAAAAAAGTTAAAAATATTACAAACTCTGAAAAGGGAATAATTCTTTTTTGTAGAACCGGCAGAAGAACTACTGCAATTGCGAAAGCATTAGAAAAAACAAATGATTTTCCCAATATCTATAATACTAAAGGAATAAAAGAGTGGCTTTCAAAAGGAAATAAAGTCGTAAAATATTAATAAAATCAACACTTTACATGTTTATACTAAAGCAATATTAAGCTCGGTACATATGACTAAAACAATTAAGTAGTGAACTTACCTCTTTTTTTGAGGATGCGCTGCCAAAAATATATTTATCTGGTCGAATAATCACCGCTTCTTTTTTGCTTTTAATAATCCAATTTCTTAAAGATCCTTTAGCGACTTTTTTAGTTAATATGTTTGGGTCCATATTAACTTCGGAACACGCATTATTTTCTAAAACTAGTAAAATAAATTTATACCCAAGGGTATCATCGCTTTTTTTACTATCTTCGATAAATTGTGGAAATAGCGTCCCAGATAAAGAACATTTATAAAAAAACCCAGTTTTTAATCTCGGTTTTGGAAAATCAAATAATCGCATGCTTTGTGACTTTTCAGACTTCATAAGCAAGCCTGGATTAGACATTATCTTGCCTACTTCAGTAGCCAACTTAATAAAAGCAGATACATGCGGAAACCTTTCTGCTTGATAGTTTACTAAATCATCAGCCGATAGTTTATTGCTGGCATATCCTTTTAAACGCCATGCTAAGGCTGCAACGTCACGAATACCCGCACACATACCTTGCCCAAGAAAGGGAGGAGAAAGGTGTGCGCTGTCTCCTGCTAAAATTACCCTATTTTTATACCATTTCTTCTTAAGTATTGATCTAAATGTAT